>JAFVET010000056.1 GCA_017475875.1 Candidatus Methanomethylophilaceae archaeon | reverse complement strand
TGCATCGTATGCCACGAGGTAATATCATCATTGATCGGGAACTATCGCAAAATGATCTCCGTGAAGGAGTTCGCCGACATTTTCGGACACAGAGACCGCCGCGAATCAGGATTCTGGATACTCGATGCGGGTTTCGCAGACCACTCCGTGATGAAGCTGTTCGCCGAGGTCTCGGAAGGGGAATCCCTGACACACCATCAGATAGACCTGTGCACGAGGATGCTGGAGAGGATCGGGAACGTCCCATCGCCTAACCAATGGAATAAGGGCCGGGGGAGGACCCCCGAGTTTATACTCAACTTACCGACACGAGCACACCGTCTCCACCCGAGAAGGTGCGGCCGCCAAGGTTCGTCGAGTTTTCGACAATGATGTTCCCCTTCGCATCCTTGAACACGGTGTCGGGGAAAGCCGTCGCTGACACCCCGGTCAGACCCGCACCGAACGACACGTACTCCAAAGCGGTGCATCCGGCGAAGACGTTCGACTCGATCGTCTTCAGGGAGAAGTTCAGGCTCACGTTCTTGAGGTTGGTGCATCCCGCGAAGGCCGAGTTGTATATCCTGGTGATGTCCCACCCCATGGTGACGGACTCTATCTCCGAATTGTCCTTGAACGCATCCTTCCCGACGGTGGTGACCGAGAACAGCGATCCGCCGAAGAACACCTCGGACGGTATGGATACGTCCGTCAGACCGGCGGTGCAACCCGAGACGCTCAGGCGCAACGGATCCAGGTTGCTGACCTTGTACTTGAGGACGCCGTCCGTGACGACCGAGTTCTTCACCAACGAACCGTTCAGATAGAGGTGTCCGCCGGTGCCGGAGAACGTCCTGTCCCTGAGGTTCGATGCAATCTCGGAAATTTCGGACGTCCCCTTGTGGAACACGACGTCGAACGATGTCGACTTCACCGAAGTCAGGTTCGGCGAGAACGCTATCTCGTCGATCATGGTACATCCCTCGAACGCGTACGCCTCGATGGTCTTGACGTTGGCCATGGACACGCTGCGGAGCATCTCGCAACCTGAGAACGCCCCGGAATAAACGGTCGTCACCTGTCCGAGGTCCACCATGTTCAACGATACGCGGTCCTTGAACGCGTCCGCGGCCACCGACGTCACGTCGAAGGTCAACCCTCCCGCGGATACGGTGTCCGGTACGGACACGAACTCGGCCTCGTCGACCGGTCCGGTCATGGAGACCCTCAGCGGATCCATGTTGACCACCTTGTAATAGAACTCCGACGTCTGGATCACGGTGTTCTTCTTTACCGAACCCACCTGGTACAGATGAGTATCGGAACCTGTGAACTCCTGACCCTTGAGCTTGGTGACCGACTTCGCCAGTACAGCGGTGCCCATGTGGAACTCGACGTCGAACGAGGTGGATTTGACAGACGACAAAGTGGTCGGGAAGACCACGTCCTCCAACGCGTAACATTCGCCGAACGCGTATCCCTCGATCGTCTTCACCATACCCATCACTACGGTCCTCAGTTCCCCGCAGCCGTAGAACGCGTATGTGTAGACGGTGGTGACGCCACCCAGGTCCACCGTATCCAATCCCTGGTAATACATGAAGGTCTGGGCCGCCACGGAGGTGACGTCGAAGGTGAGACCTCCGGCGGAGACCGTCTCCGGAACTACCAGGTCCACTATCCCTTCGGGCGCGGATGTCATCGAGACCCTCTTCGGATCCATGTTCACCACCTTGTAGGCGAACCCTCCGAGTTCCAACACGGTGTTCTTCTTGATCGAACCTGCCTGATAGAGATGACCGTCGGATCCCGAGAACTCCTTGCCCTTGAGGTTGGAGGCCATCTTGCCCAACAACGCCGACCCTTTGTAAAAGTCCACATCGAAGGCGCTGGATTTGAACGAGGAGAGGTTCGCGGGGAACTTGACGTAAGACAGCGACGTACTTCCCTCGAAGGCACCGGCCTCTATGGTCTTCAACGAATCGGGCATGGTCACGCTAGCCAGGGCCGGGCAGAAGGCGAATGAACCGGAATACAGTCTGAGAACACCTTCCCCGATGACCACCGCCTCCAACGAGGTGCTTCCCCTGAAGGCGTCGGTGGCGACCGAGGTGATGTCATAGGTCCTCCCGCAGAAAGCCACCGATGAGGGGACAGTCAACGTCTTCACCGAATCGTCGGTGGTCCCGACCAGGGATACCCTCAGCGGATCCAGGTTGACAGTACGGTATACGAACCCGTCCGACCTGAACTCCACGCCGACTCCCAATCCGTCGACGTACAGATTGCCGCCCGAACCCGCGAAGACCTTCCCAGTGAGAGCCGACGGGGTCTCGGAGAGGGCCTTCGTTCCGTCGTAGAAACGGCAGTCGAACGAACTTGTCTTGATGGATGACAATGCGGCCGAGAAGACGACCTCCTCCAACGCGTCGCATCCAGCAAAGGCGTAGGCGTCGATCGTCTTCACCGAATCAAGGACGGCCGACCTGAGCGACTCGCAACCCGAGAACGCGGATGCGTACACGCGGGTGGCCGCACCCGTGTCCACGGTTACCAATGTGGTACAGTCTTTGAAGAGCCCCTCGGCAACCGAGGTGACGTCGAACGTCTGGCATCCGGCGTCGACCGTGGCCGGGAGGACCAGGTCTGCGATGCCGGGTTCGAACCCTGTCAGGGACACGCGCTTGGGGCTCGTGTTCACCACCGTGAACTGAAGGTCGCCGACCTTGACGACCGTGCCCTTGACCACGGATCCCTTGAGGTACAGGTTGACTCCGTCCGATCCGGAAAACTCCTTTCCCTTGATTGCGGACAGGCCGGAGCTCATTATCTCGGAACCGTCGTGCGGATGAAGTCCTCCGGTCGCCGTCACGTCCATGGTCGTCACGGAATCGGGGATGTACAGGTATTTCAGCGGACACCACGCGAAGGCCCATACCCCGATGGTGGTCACCGACGAGGGCACCGACAGCGACGTCAGACCGCACTTGTAGTACGCGCTCATGCCGATCCGCTGGACCGAAGGCCCCAGGGACGCTACCTCGAGCCCGCTGCACTCGTAGAAGGCGTAGTCCCCTATCGAGGTTACCGTCGACGGCATCGACACGGATTTCAACTTCTCCATCGAAGCGAACGACCTGTCGCCTATGCTGGTCACCCCGGCCCCTATCGTAACCTTCCTGACCTCAAGGTTCTTCCACGGTGCCTGTTCGTTCCAAGCGAAATCCTTCATCGGACCGGTACCTTCGATGACGAGCTCCCCCGTGTCACCGTAGAATGACCACGAGACCGAACCTCCGCAGGACCCATATGCCGTGGGGGTTATCTTCCAAACGGCCGCCAGGACCATGTCGCAAACGCCCATCGTGACCTTGGAACCGGGCTTTACGAGCGAACCGTCGCAGGACCATCCGACGAAGTCGTACCCTTCCTTTTCCGCCGCACATGCGGCCACTATGAACTCCCCGCCCTCTGGAACAGATACTGGATCGGGCACCGCCCCGACACCGCCGTTAGGATCGTACGAGACGAGGTGTTCCGGGGCACCTGCCTGTAGGATCATCCTGTCCGTGGTCGCCCCGACGAACGTCCCCACGAAGTCTGAGTTCTGGACGAGGACCTTGGTGGTCCCGTCCGCCAGGAAGAACGTGTGGTCGCTGAAGGCGGTGAAATCGACGTTGTCTATCCTCGCGGGGACTGAAACGGTCAAAAGAGATGTGCAGGCCCCGAAGACACCGTTACCGAGATATTCGAGAGATGATGGCAGAACTATGGATTTGAGCGAAGTGCACTCATAAAAGGCTCCACCGTACAGGTTCTGGAGCGATTGGGACAGCCTGACGGATTCGACGTTGACGCAGCTCGAGAACGCGTTATAGTTTATGGAGACCACGGTGTCGGGAACGTTGATCTCTCTTAGCGACGTGCATTCATGGAACGCGTACTCCCCTATGTAGGAAAGGGGTTCCTCCAAAGCCACGGATTTCAGGGCGCTGCAGTATTCGAAGGCGAAACCGCATATGGTGGTCAACGCACCCGGCAGCTTCACCGATTCCAAAGCGAGACAGAGGGTAAAGGCACTGTCGGGGACGTATGTCATGCAGTTGGGGAGTTCCGCGCTCACCATCGCACTGCACTGCATGAAAACGCCCGTCCCAAGATTCTCAACTGAATCTGGAAGGATGATCGATTCCAGGGAGAAACAGCTGTAGAAAGCGAAATCGCCGATGGAGGTGACGGAGTCGGGTATGTTGACCGACACCAAACCACTGTCTGCGAAGGCGTAGGCACCGATTGCGGTGACACCGTCGGGTATCACAACCGAACTGTAGTCGCATCCACCCCAGGGGACGCCACCTGGCGTGTAGTCGTACATCGGACCGGTACCTGTCAGTGTCAGGACGCCAGCATCCGAGTCGAAACTCCAAGTGACGTCGTCCCCGCACCGACCGGAGGTCTCACCGGCCGCATCCACCTGAGACGACGGGATCAGAAAACCCATGACGGCGACGAGAGCCACCATCGATGTCATGAACAGTAACCTTTTGTTCCGAATGGAACCGGAATCCCACCTTGCCAGACCATTTGGGCCCCTGCAAGAGGTACAGGATGGACTGTACATGGGGGAGAACACGAGTCGTGGATATAAACCCCGGGGAGTTGTATGAGTGTTTTTGATAAGGAATCGAACAGATGATGGAAGAAAACTCACACGTCTCTAGAAAAGAGATCCGATCAGGGCTTGCCTTCCGCCAATGTTTATATAAAAGGGTCAAACCGAGTAGGGACCGATCGGACCCCCAGGCCCGATCGGAAGTATTTTCAAACGTTCACCGTAAGGCCGATGGTCTCCACGCCGTCAACCGTGTAGACGGGCGTGTACGCCACGATGTTGCTGAATCCAGAGACGTCTATCGGGACGATGGTACCGTTGCCCACTGGAACACTTATTTTACCCTCGATGTAACCCTCGGCCACGAAGAGCGAACCGCTCCTAGGGTTCGTGGCAATGTAGTTGACTGCGATGGAGTACTCGCCTGCTGGAATCATCTTCCCATCCTCGGCGAGCGGTGCGAGATATACGTTGCCACCGACGACGAGAATGGTCACGGTGTATTTTTCGGAGATTTCCTGAGAAGATGCGGCTTCCGTCTGGGGCGCAAACGCCAGGAACGGGGCAGCCAGCAACGCCAGGAGAGCCGCCGCCAACAGTACGCGTCCCGTTGACGACCCCTCCCCTCTGATGTTCATCGACATGCCCGATTGTATGATGCACTCCGATAAAACACTTGGCAAAACGTTCTACCGAGATTTGAACCGGTACGATTCCACTTCACATGTCGGAAATCATATCGCCCATCATCGATACCCACATGGAATCGACACCAACACCATCCAAATTTTATAACATTTTTAAATATAATAAGAGCACCCTAATAACTACTGTGTATAAAAAATATACTATTAGCAATAACGATATTGTCTAAAGTCTCAAAAGATGACAATCAAGTATTGTTTATAGTATGACATATAAAACAACATCATGGTCAACACTATCAAATCGACATGGAATAAGAGAAACGATGACATCTGCAGAGTCCTAAGCTATGTAAAAGATGAAAATATAGGCGGACGGCTAGTCAAAAAGGAAGATGCGTATAGTCTGATAAGGGCATCCAGACAGACACAGGTCAAGATATTATCCGAACTATTAGACGACGATTATCTGGAATGCAAGAAAACAGGTCCGCATAATGCGAAATATCTCACGGTAACAAACAGGGGATTGACGTTTATCGATTTGTTAAAAGGATCGGACCGGGCGGATTACAATCATTATGCGGGACTGATGGAACAAGACGAAAACGGAAGAATGGTTTCGTCCTACAACTGCCCACCCAATAACCAGAGGTCGGAAACAGAAGACTACGACATAGGTTATATGGAACCTGGCTTGTCTGAAACCAACGTCGATACCAACCAATCTGATGATGGGGAATCTTCCGGAAACCTTACCGTTTCCAGGATAAAATCCGGTGATCGTGACAAACACCTTGCGGCGATAATGTCCGGTGTAGATTTTTCGATATCCCTCGTCGATAAGGAATCGTTTAACGAAAATGACAGGAACGGCCTGCTCCATACTCTCAATTATATCAAAGCAGAACTGAACGAATACCGGAGTCTTTCCAACCGTCAGGAACGGCCGAATAAGGTAATACATTGATAAAAACTGGTCAGACTTTATGATGCTCCCTGGATTCTATGCCGAATAATGAGGATGTGACTTAGCCATGGCCCGCTATCGGCGGCACCGCAGATTCGACTGTAAACCATGTTTCCTTCAGAAGACACAGGCTACGGTACACCGTAGATCGGTATTGGATGTTCAGGATGAACGCCCGTCATGGAAACCTGTGATGGTTCACATCATACCCTGAAATATGGAATGGGACAAGGCCCCTGTCCGGGACCTTGTCGTTTATTCTTCAGAACAGGCCGCGGCAATCCGTCCAAAGCAACCGGATGACACGCTTCATATCGGCTTTGCTCACCCCATCGGGCACCAGGTTGTACTCGAGCATGATCTTTACACCGGCTTTGTAATCCGGTCCGCTCGTCACTTCTTTCACGAGGTTCATGAAAACGCCCATACTCGGGGAATCGGGCAACAGACACCTGAACCCTATGAGTGGACTGGTGTTGACCTGTTGACCTTGGTAGAGGCCGTGCTTTATGAGGTACGCGAACACCGCGAAGTGCAGGTTCGGGTCGTTGCGATCCACCCTGTAATCGTCGATTTCGGTAGACTTCACGGCATTCATCAAAACAATGCCGTAATCCGAGGGTTCTTCGAACGGAAGGGCCGTTTCATTCAACAAGACTTCACTCCAATCCAATTCGTCTCCCTTTTTGGAAATGCACCTGAGTTGATTCCTCTTGTAAAAGCCTGGATCGAACACGAGGGTCTCCAGGGCTAGAAGTTCCAACACGAGCTTCTCCCTCAATGCTGGTACGGATGAATTCCCAGATACACGGACCATCTCCATGGTCGTTATGAACGGGTTGGCCCTTTCCAACAGAACGAGAGGCCTCCCCACGGGCAGACACCTGAGCATGTTCTGGGTCATGACATCCCTGCCTGCCTCGTTGACTCCGATCTTGGCGGAAAGCCTGCTGTAGAACACCGAGTCTCCGGCAGTGCAGATCCAATCTTTGCAGTTATCAATCACGGTATCTGCGTCT
>JAFVET010000055.1 GCA_017475875.1 Candidatus Methanomethylophilaceae archaeon | reverse complement strand
GTTGGCGACGATGTACTCGCGGACCTTCTCCTCCGTCTCCTCCCCTGCCGCCATCCTGCGTATGAACGCTTCGGATTCCCGGACGTCGCTGCAACCTATGGCCCTCCCCCTCAGGACGCTCTGGGCCGCCAGGTACGCGGTGCGTTTGTTGCCCTCGGCGAAGGGGTGGTAGTTGGCTATCGACCACATGAGCCAAGCCGCCCTATCGATACAGTTCTCGATGTAGGATGCCTTGTCCGCTATGTAGCTCAGCGTGCCCTCGTCCCTCACCGTGTCCAAAAGCGATTTCTCGTCGGGAGAGCCGTGCCAGATGGCTTCGCGGTGAAGGTCCATCAGCCTCCCGCGGTCTGGAACACAATCTCGAACCCCCTTGAGGTCAGATTCGGCGAATATCGGGATGACCTTCCCGAACCTCATATACTTCTTGTATTCCTTGAAGGAGAATACATGTACGAACTCGCCGAAGAGCGGTTGAAGAAACCTTCTCAACGCTCCCGAGTCTATGCAACTCTGATCATAATCGTCGTAACCGACCAGGAAGATGATGCACTCCAACGAAGGATCCTCCAGCAAACCCATATATGACACCCAGGACGACCCGTGATCGTCGACCTCCTGTTGCATCGCCCTGCGGATCGTCTCCTTCACAACGTCCCTGCTGGGTTTCCCCGTGTGCTTCTCGAGCCACAGGTGACGGCTAGCTGTGTCCCGTGCCGTGAATCCCCATGCATCGGGGACGGGGCGGTATTCCGGATTCTCGAACCATATAGCGCCGACGACATTTCCATTATTCACATCGATGGCAACCCAGCCTTCGTCGGTGGATACCGCGATAGTGTCGTATTGGCCAATATCCTCGAGAAGCTGTTTGGATGGGTGAACGAAGGAGTCGGCGGTTATCCTGCAATTCTCCCTGCTGTAGCTGTTGAGGACGGCGTACCTTATGGCTGGGAGTCTTCCTCCGAAGATGTCCTTGATCGTTTCCAGGTATTCGTTCTTCCCAGAATAAGGGGTTCCCCGGTCCACATATTCCTTGCCGTCCTTCCAGGAAAATCTCTGAAAAACCTAAAATCTGGCGTGTACAGTAAATTCTGATCCTTTCTTCCGACCTCTTTCAGCATGCTGGCCATGGCGCAGCGGATGTTATTTTATAGTTTACCTACCATATAGTTATAGCAGGTAAATACGATGGGGAGACCGCGCAGCACAGAAGGTTTGAAGCCGACCCTGGTCAAAAGGGGGGACAAGGTCTACGCGTACGAGACCACCTCCCGCATGGAGGACGGGAAGAAGGTGAACATCAAGAGGTACCTCGGCGTGTACGATCCCGCGACCGGGAAGATCCTCGAAAAAGACGAGGGCCGGAGCGCGGAAAGGAGGAAAAAGGCGGCCGAGGAGAGGGCGTTCAAGGTCATCGACGATCTCGCCATAGGGGATTACGGCGGGGTGTACCTCCTGGACGAGATCCAGAGGCAGATCGGGCTGGGGAAGGACCTGTTCAGGTCCTTCGGTTCCGTTTCCAAGCTGATACTGGCGTCCTCGATGGCCCTGACTCTGGGGAGGCCGAGGGTGTACTCCATCGAGGGCACGCTGGACCACACCTGGCTGAGGAGGTACTACGGGGTGGAGTCCCCCCTCGACTCGGGGGGCATGACTGCGCTGACCGAACAGATAGGGCACGCCCAGGCCAACATCGACACCCTGTTCTCGTTCAGGCTGGAGGACTGCGGGGAGGTGGTGTGCTGGGACACCACCACGCACGGCGCCCATTCGGAGATGGAGGGCCTCGCACAGTACCTGTCGGTGAACAAGGACGACGAGGACATCCCGCAGTTCAAAGTCGGTCTCGCCACCGACATGAGGGGCGTCCCGGTCATGTACCGCATCTATCCGGGCACCCTGGGGGACGCCCAGACCATACAGAGGCTGCTCGACGACCTCGACGAGTTCGGGTTGAAGGACGTCATCGCGACGTTCGACAGGGGCTTCCTCTCCGGCAGGAACTGCAAGGACATCGTCGGCCGCGGAAGGAGGTTCGTGATGCCGGGCAAGACCGACTACAAGGTGTTCAAGACCCTCCTCACCGGGTTCAGGACGTCCGAGAGGAGGGACCTTCGCTTCCAGGACCACATCTACTCGGTCGCGGAATCGGAGCTGGGGCTGCTGCTGGCGGAGAACAGGGCCTCGGCGGACGGCTCCCCCGCCTACGATTTCACCCTTCCCGGGGACGAGGGCCACGGGAGGGACGGCATGCTCAAGGCGTACGTGTGCTTCGATTCCGAGACGTACAACGACCAGGTCCAGAGCCACAAGCTGCTGGTCTCCGACATAATGGAGAAGGCTTCGAGGATATCCTGCAACGACCCGGTCAAGGCCTTCAACGCCCTTGCCGGGAGGGCCGCCAGGTTCTTCGACGTCTCCGCCGACGGGAGGAGGGTCCGGGTGTCCACGAGGAAGAACTCCGAATCCTTCTTCATGAACCGCGCGGGGATGTTCATCCTGGTGACCACGCCCGAGGTGACATGGCCGCAGGCCATGTCCGCCTACGAGGTGAGGAGGCTCACCGAGCAGGCGTACAACCACAGCAAGGAGGAGGACAGGAGGTTCAGGACGTCCAACAAGGACAGGCTCCAGGGGAGGATGCTGCTGCGCTTCGTCTCCGTCACGATGAAATGCGAGATTTCCGCGCGCATCCGCGAGGCGAGGATGGAATCGAAGCTGGACGTCGCCACGTGTATAGAGAGCATGAGCACGATCTCCGCCCGCAAGTACAGGGGCTGTGCGAGGCTCACCGAGGTGACGAAAGGGTGCAGGACGATCTGCGAGGCGCTGAAGGTCCCGGTGCCCGAAGGCGTCAGGGAGGGCATGGAGATCTACAGCCCTGAGGACCTCGAGTCGATCCTGCAGCCCAAGTGAGTTTACCTACCACACCAGACTTTAGGTGAAAAATATCATGCCACCCGTAGTAGCTGGTTATCATGAAATCCTTGCCCATGAACCACCAGCATCCCTGGAGGTAGTCCCAGCAGTAGGCTTCGGAAAACCTCAGGAACTGTTCGCGGGTATAGATGCGGTGGCGTTCCTTGTCACCATATTCGTGGTACATCACATACAGCACGTCGTCGAGAGACCCCCCGTGACGTTCGATCATCCCAGCGAACCGATCCTTTATGGTCATGTACACGACGTCGCACACACGGTACTATTGGATGTTCCCATCGCGTACGACGAACTCGCTGTCGGGTGTCTCCCTGCTGAAACTCCTGCCGTTCATCTGATTCCACCATGTCGATTCTGTTGTAAGGATGTGGTCGCCGTGTGCTACGGCACCGACACCCCGATGGCATCAAACTCCCATACTTTATAAGATCATGCACGGGCTCGCCAATCTCGACACATACTCCGCCTGATTCGTCCGCCGGATTCGCCACCCATCGAACGAAACCATGGCATCCACTCGATACTCGGAGAACATGCCCAATGTACCGAATACCAATATGGCGGCGAGACATATCGGACAAACGTACTTCACCATGTATCCGAACGGCCTCTTGAATCGGAAAAGATTGCCTTCGGATTCGATCTCGTCAGCAATCAGGACGGTCCTCACCACATATCCGGCGAAGATGTAGGTGAGGATGGCGACCACAGGCATCAGGAACGAATTGGTCAACGTATCCAAAAACCCACCCTATTGATCGGATGATTGGGGAGGTTTGGAGCTTCGCAACAGACGCACTACGTGCGGAAGCTGCCCTCAGGGCTGGTTGACGACGGTGATAAGGCACTGCCTAAGGGATTGTTCTAAAATCGGTGGCCTGCGATATTGAATTTGCAACAACAAAACCGAAGGCCATCATGACGGTGGACTTGCCCGTATTTCATGG
>JAFVET010000054.1 GCA_017475875.1 Candidatus Methanomethylophilaceae archaeon | reverse complement strand
CGTGCGGACGGCTTTGAGGTACCCCGCCATGGCCAGATACGAGTACACCACGGACGGGTCCGCCGTCGGTGACAATACGTCGAAATAGGATATCCTCACGTCGATGGGCGTCACCAGACAGGACGCGGGATCCTCGTACAACCCTCTCAGGGCATCCAAGGCCTCCGTCCCCATCGAGGATATCAGATCCGTGGACATCCCTCCCCCGGTCATGTTGTTCCAATACGCCTCGGGCCTGCATTCGTTCTGCAGATAGAGTATGACGCTGTAGGGATTGTAAACATCGGCGTTCCCGAAGTGGTATCCGTTATACCAGTCCCTGATCTCGTTCATCTTCTCCGGTGGATTTCCGGTCTCTTCGACCAATCTGATGACTTCCTCCTCGGTGAAACCGAAGAATTCATCCCCCATCGGATCCAATACGCTGCACACGCTGGAATTGTTGAAGCTGCTGAGCATACTGGTCTTCGCAAGGGGCATTATCCCTGTGATGACACTCGTCCGAATGAACGGGTTGAACTTGAACGAGTTCTCCATGAACTGCCTGAAGGTTTCGGTTATCTCCGTGAACAGTTCCGATGAACGGATGTTCTGGATACAACGGTCGTACTCGTCCACCAAGACCATCGTTTTCTCATTGTAGACATCTTGGTACAACCGACAGAGATTGCCGACGAACGCCTGGACCTCGACCTCGTCCATCTGTTTCATGACGGCTTTTTCCAGAAACGACCGCTCGTACGGACGGAGATGTTCGTTTTCCATGTCTTTGAGTGCGTCCTTGGCCACTTGGGACAGCATCTCGTTGAGGCTTCCGATGAACCGTTCCCTGGATCTTCCATCGAAGGTGTCGAAGTTCATCCTGATGACGGGGTACCTGTTCTTGTGCGGCCTACAGCGTTCGCAGGAATCTATCTTCAAACCTTTGAAGATGTCAGGACCGCCTTTGTAACGAATGCCGAAATAGTGATCCAACATCGAAAGATTCGTGCTTTTTCCGAAACGGCGGGGACGGGCGTACAGCAACGTCTTGTTTTCAGCTTTACAGACATCCTCTATCAGCATCGTCTTGTCGACAAAGAAATAATCGCCGGAAACCATCGATTTGAAATCGGAGATCCCGTCGGGATACTGTTTGGCTCCCATGATGTCTGAAAAGGTCCTGGGTTTGATAACGATACCGTCCGACGCGTGAGACGTTGCCACGTCTGACGAATCCGCCACCGATAAGAACCAGTACCGCATCCCGCCCTCATGCGGAAGAGGGAGTTGGAGATGGCGCTGCAGAAGGTGCGCGGTTTCGAATCTCCTGATCCTTCCCTAGAACAGTACATGACGCCGGCCTCGATGGCCGCGGACATCCTATTCTCCGCGTGGTCCGCCGGTGACGTCGAAGGTCTCAAGGTCATCGACCTCGGCTGTGGGACCGGCATGTTCGCCATCGGTGCACTCCTGATGGGCGCGGGCATGGCGGTGGGCTACGACGTATCCAAAGAGGCGTTGGCGGTCGCGAGGTCCAACGCGGAGCTCCTCGGGGTATCTCCCGAGTTCGTGGAGTGCGACGTCCATGCGGTCGACGACGGTGCGGACACCGTCGTCATGAACCCGCCTTTCGGATGTCAGACCCGCAACGCGGACCGTCCCTTCCTGGAGAAGGCGATGGAAATGTCCGAATGCGTGTACTCGATACACATGGCCAACAGCGTGGATTTCGTGTTGGGGTTCGCGGAAAGGCACGGCAGGACCGCGAAGGTATGTGCCACTTACAAATACGTGATTCCACATACATTCGCGTTCCATAGCAGGACGAACAAGGCGGTTGACGTCGCAGTCGTCAACATACGGTGATTTCAATGTCAGGATCGGAACTGGTTTTCCCGGGTGAGGAGGTCGCAATCGAGGAGGAATACCTCGGGGCCGAAGGCACCTTCTCCAAGGACGGGGTCATATACGCATCGCAGATCGGAAAGGTGGAGACGGACGAGGAGGAATGCATCGTCCGCGTCATATCGCCGAACCCGCCGAACGTGTTGGCGGTGGGCGACATAGTCTACGCAGTGATAGCCGATGTCAGGAGCACCATGGCCACTGCCGACGTGGTCGGCAAGCAGGGCACCACGAGGGCGCTCGGCGGAGAGACCTACGCTACCATCCACGTGTCCAAGATCTCCCCCGAGTACACGGACGACGTCTCCAAGGAGCTCCGCAAAGGCGACTACATCAGGGCGAGGGTCACGGCGGTCAAGCCGTCCCTCCAGCTCACCACCAAGGACCAGCACCTCGGTGCCATACGCTGCCTGTGCTTCAAGTGCAAGACCGAACTTGTCCGCGACAAGAAGGGCACCGGCCTGTTCTGCCCCAAGTGCAGGTTCGCCACGCCGAGGAAGCTCGCGGACGACTATGGAGATGTAATCGTTGAGTGACACGAAGGTCGTGTCCCTGGTCTCCGGCGGGATAGACTCGCCGGTTGCCTCCTACCTGATGTCGGAGCGCGGGGCGCAGGTCATACTCCTGCACATGGACAACTCCCCGTACTCCGACGGGAGGTCCCTCGAGAACGTGAAGGCGATAGCCGAACGGCTCGAGGAGTACACCGGGAGGGAGTTCCCCCTGTATTCTGCGCCGCACGGGATATCCCAAGGCATCATCCACGAGAAGTGCGCGTCCAACTACCAGTGCGTCATGTGCAAGAGGCTGATGCAGAAGACCGCCCGCAACCTCGCCGAGAAGCTTGGTGCGTCGGCCATCGTCATGGGTGACTCCCTGGGGCAGGTGGCTTCGCAGACACTCCGCAACATCAAGGGGGAGTGCTTCGACCTCGGATTCCCCATACTGAGGCCGCTCATCGGTCTGGACAAGTTGGAGATAATGGACGTCGCGAAGAGGATCGGGACCTACGAGATCTCCATCCGCCCCGCAAAAGGTTGCACCATAGTCCCGTCGAAGGCGGTGACCGATGCCGATCCCGCAAAGATGGCGGAGTTCACGGCGGCCGTGGATGCGGAATCGCTGGCCGCGAGGATAGCGGGCGAAGCGGTCAGAATCCGCTGATTTTTGGAATTGTATACAAAACAGCGTCCGATTTATCAAAAATTTACAATTATTTCATGCGAAATAGGGAGTTGTGTCCTGATTTTGCATAACATCGCCCTATCCGGGATTATCGGGCACCGCATATGCCGTATCGTCGAGGAATCCATGGTCGCCAACGTCCTGGGGAGACTGTTGAGGGAAGGGAAGATAGAGAAAGTCGGGTCGGGCCCCGCCACAAGGTACAGGAGGGCGAGGAATCGCCCGTGATCACACGATGACAGTTGAAGTCCAGATCCGATACCCGTATCCTGGCGTGGCTTCCCCCGCCCGTCGACGGCGCAACACGTCGTCGAGACCGTACAGTTCCACCGTCGGATCTCCGGTCAACCCTCCCGTAAACCCGGATTTGGAGTAGAGGACGAGCCGGGTCTCGTCGAAGCCGCTGACGAGGGATGCCCTGTGCCTCAACTTCTCCAGGACGTCCGTGCCGGTAGGAACGCTTTTGAACTTGCATTCTGCAAACCATCCCACGGTCCTGCCGTCCATGACCTTGGTGAGTACCAGATCTATCTCCTCCTGGGTATGGGCGACGGGGTCGGAACCCCACCAGCGCCCCAGCCTGCCCCTGTGGGTACGCACCAGGTGCTGACCGCATATCACCTCGAAGACGCGTCCCATGTCATTCTCCAGACCCGCCATCACCTGACCTACCGTCGCCTGGGGGTCGTCTGGATCGTAGTAATCCGCCACGGGGAGGATCCTCCCGAACTGGAACTCGAGGAAAGGGTCCGATATCCGATAGACGACGTTCTTCCCTCTGGGGTTGTCCACCGGGGCCACCTTTTCGACGAACTGCGTCGCCAGAAGGGCCTTGAGATGCTTGTGGACCGTAGAATCGTCCAGGGAACAGTACGACGCTATCTCCGAAACCCTGGTACGGCCCCGCGCCATCGCCTCGAGCACGGTGTAGTACGTGAACGGATTGTCGAACTCCTCGATCAACACGAACTCGTGCTCGTTCCTGAAGAAAGAGCTCTCCTGGAAGAACAGCCTGCGGACGTTCCGCTCCAATGATTCCCGGGGGTCGAACATGCCCAGGTAGAGCGGGATCCCTCCGACCATCCCGTATATCCGCAGCATGTCCTCGCGGTCGAAACCGTCCAGAAACTCCATGGAGTCCCATATATCCATGGGGAGGACCTCCAACTGACCGGTCCTCCTGCCGTATATCGGGCTCGCTGAAGAGAGGACCTGATGCTTCATAATGCTGATTGAAGAACCGCAGAGGATCAGGAACAGCTTGGAACCGTGTTCGATGTCGTCTATGAACTCCTGCAGGATGTCGGAGAAACGGTCGTCCCTCCGCAACAGGTTCGGATACTCGTCTATTATCAGTACATACCGTTCATCGGACGAAAGCCTCCCGACCTCGCCGAGGAGATCCTCCGGAGACATGGATGTCGGTGCCGAGGTTCCGAGAACCTTGGAGGCCAGGCTGGAGATGTTCGACTCCAAGGAACCTCTCGTAGCCGAGAAGTATACACCTCTGCGACCTTTGATGAATTCCTTCAAGAGGGTCGTCTTTCCGACACGTCTCCTGCCGTACACGGTGATCATCTCGAATTTTCCGCTCGAATAGCGGTCTTCCAACTCCCTGAGCTCTGCCTTCCGTCCGATCATGGTAAAAGGATATATCGGAGATATTTTGCCGTTTGTAAATTTTACAATTGGCAAATTTATGTAATCATTTATGGAAGCCTGGTCGACCCACTTCATTTCAGGGATACACACGCAGTCAAAGAAGGCACTCGAGCCTTTCGAGAAACGTCATCTCATCGATAATACCCGCGGATGAACACGTCTACCAGTCGTTCAGAATATGGGCAATGATAGGTTTCTTTGAGGATTGTCACACGTTCGGAAACACGCTCGAGGTGGGGGACGGTTATGCTGACATCCGTTTCAAGAACCTCTGGGGAATGATCCGCACATGGTGCTATGCGCGGACTGAGGGATAAGGTGCAGCTTTACGGCATATCGTTCCACGGCAAGGTCCCGTTCATCCTTTCGGAAGAAAGGAACCGAAAATTAACCAACACATGCGCGTGCGCGCGCTACGCGCGCACGCACGCGCATTATTAATAATAAGATTGCATCCTCCATCCGATACACGGAGCCTGATTCAATGGAAAGGGATGGCACTAACAACGGAGACAACTACGATGCGGATAGCATCGTGGCGCTGAAAGGTCTCGAAGCAGTCAGGAAAAGACCGGGGATGTACATCGGATCCACCGACTCCCGCGGTCTGCACCACATGGTGTACGAAGTGGTCGACAACGGTATCGACGAGGTCATGGCCGGATACGCCACTGAGGTCGACGTGACCATCAACGAGGACGGATCCATAACCGTGGTCGACGACGGTAGGGGAATCCCCACCGGGATAAACCAGGAGGAGGGCAAATCCGCCCTGGAGATGTGCCTCACCGACCTCCATGCGGGAGGAAAGTTCAACCAGAACAGCTACAAAGTCTCCGGAGGTCTGCACGGAGTGGGCGTGTCCGTGGTCAACGGACTCTCGAAACACCTTGAAGCCATAGTCGACAGGGAGGGCAAGAGGTTCAGACAGACCTACCATATAGGCATCCCCGACGGTCCCGTCGAGGTCATCGGCGATTCGGACCGCCACGGCACCACAATCACATTCTGGCCGGACGGCGAGATCTTCGAGACCGTGGAGTTCGACTACGCCACGCTCCAGAACAGGTTCCGCAACCAGGCGTTCCTCAACAAGGAGGCCACTATCAACTTCGAGGACAAGAGGACCGGAAAGAAGGAGCGCTTCCACTACGACGGAGGCGTGTCCGAATTCGTGCAATACCTCAACAGGGCCAAGACCCCCATACACCCCACCCCGATCCATTTCTCGGGCGAGAGGAACGGCATAATGATCGACATCGCCCTCCAGTACACCGACGGCTACAACGAGGAGATAGACTCCTTCGTCAACACCATCTACACGCCCGAGGGCGGGACGCACCTCACCGGGTTCCGTACGTCGCTCACCAAGACCGTTAACGACTACGGGAAGGCCAACAACCTCCTCAAGGACATAACGCTCGAGGGATCGGACGTCCGCGAGGGGCTCACGGCCATCGTCAGCATCAAGATGTCCGAACCCCAGTTCGAGGGTCAGACCAAGGCCAAACTGGGCAGCAGCGTGGCCCAGGGGGCCGTCTCCGGCCTCATGAACGAGAAACTGGCGGAGTACTTCCTCGAGAACCCGTCGGTGGCCCAGACGATCATCAAGAAGGCCGTGTCGGCCTTCGAGGGCAGGGAGGCCGCCAGGAAGGCGAGGGAGGCTACCCGGAGGAAAGGTCTGCTCGACACCAACAGCCTCCCCGGGAAGCTCGCCGACTGTTCCGAGACGGACCCGTCCAAGTGCGAGCTGTACATCGTGGAGGGAGACTCCGCAGGAGGTTCCGCCAAACAGGGCCGCGACCGTGCGTTCCAGGCCATCCTGCCACTTAGAGGAAAGATCCTGAACGTCGAGAAGGCCCGCCCGGACAAGCTGCTCGACCACGAGGAGATCAAGAACCTCGCCATCGCCATCGGCGGCGGGATCGGCAGGGAGTTCGACGTGTCCAAGATACGCTACCACAACATCGTCATCATGACCGATGCCGATGTGGACGGGGCGCACATAGGCACGCTGCTCCTCACCCTGTTCTACAGGCAGATGAGACCGCTGATCGACCAGGGTCACGTGTACATCGCCATGCCCCCGCTCTACCGCGTCTACAAGGGCAAGAAGCAGATCTACGCCTACACCGAGGACGAGATGGCCGCCGCGGTCGCGGAACTCGGCCAGGGAGCGAACGTCTCGAGGTACAAGGGTCTGGGAGAGATGAACCCCCAGCAGCTCTGGGAGACCACCATGGACCCCGCCAACCGCATAATGAAGAAGGTCACCGTCGAGGACGGGATGATCGCCGACCAGCTGTTCTCGGTGCTCATGGGAGACGACGTCGAACCCAGGCGCGAGTTCATAATCGAACATGCCCACGAGGTAATCAACCTGGATGTGTGATAGCATGGACGGAGAGAAGAAGCTCATCATACAGCCCATCGAGAAGGAGATGCAGAGGTCGTACATCGACTACTCCATGAGCGTCATAGTCGGGCGCGCCCTGCCCGACGTCCGCGACGGTCTGAAACCGGTACACAGGAAGATCCTGTACGCGATGGACCAGCTGAACCTGGTGTACAACCGCCCCCACAAGAAGTCCGCGACCGTGGTGGGAGAGGTCCTCGGTAAATACCACCCCCACGGCGACTCGGCCGCGTACGAATCGATGGTCAGGATGGCCCAGGACTTCTCGCTCAGGTACCCGCTCGTGGACGGCCAGGGTAACTTCGGTTCCGTGGACGGCGATTCCGCTGCCGCGATGCGTTACACCGAAGCCAGGATGTCCAAGATGGCAAGCGACCTGCTCGCCGACCTCGACAAGGATACCGTCGACATGATGGACAACTACGACGGTTCCCTCAAGGAGCCCACCGTGCTCCCGTCGAAGTTCCCGAACCTTCTAGTGAACGGTTCCGACGGTATCGCCGTCGGTATGGCCACCAAGATGCCCCCGCACAACCTCCGTGAGGTGTGCGACGCCATCACCTACACCATCGACCACCCGGACGCCTCGCTCGAGGAGCTCATGCAGTTCATCAAGGGACCCGACTTCCCCACCGGGGCGACGATATACGGCCTCTCCGGGATACGCTCCGCCTACGAGACGGGACGCGGGAGGCTCAGGGTCAGGGCCAACTACCACTTCGAGGAGTTCCAAGGCGGAAGGGAGCGCATCGTCATCGACGAGATCCCCTACCAGGTCAACAAGTCGATGCTGCTCTCCAACATAGGGGACCGCATCAAGAACAAGGAGATCGAGGGCATCACGGCGTTCCGCGACGAATCTGACCGTCACGGCATGAGGATAGTGTTCGACCTACACAAGGACGCCATAGCCACCGTCGTGCTGGAGAACCTCTTCAAGAAGACGAGCCTCGAGACCACGTACGGGATAATCAACATCGCCCTGGTGGACAACAAGCCCACCCTGCTCCCGTTGAGGGCGCTGATCGGCCACTACATCGCCCACAGGAAGGACGTCGTGGTCCGCAGGACCAGGTTCGACCTCGCCCAAGCCGAGAAGAGGTTCCACATATTGGAGGGACTGATGAGGGCCATCGGGATGCTGGACGAGACCATCGCCCTCATCCGCGCCTCCGACAGCGCCGAAGAAGCCAACACGGGCCTCCAGGAGCTCCTCGGGATAGACTTCGAACAGGCCAAGGCGATCCTCGACATGAGACTCCAGAAGCTGACCGGACTGGAACTCGACTCCATCCGCAAGGAGTACGAGGACCTCAAGGTCACCATGGACGACCTCCGCGACATCCTCGCCCACGAGTCCAGGGTCCTCGGGATAATCAAGACGGAACTGGCCGAGATGAGGGAGACCTACGGCGACGACCGCAGGACCGTGATCGACCCCAACGCCATCGATTCCGACGAGGAGGACCTGATCCCCCGCGAACAGGTCGTCATCACGATATCCCACGACAACTACGTCAAGAGGATCCCGCTGAGCACCTACCGCCAGCAGTCCCGCGGCGGGGTGGGTCTCACGGCCATGCAGACCAAGGAAGAGGACCACGTCGCATCGATGTTCGTCACGTCCTCCCACGACTACGTCATGTTCATAACCAACCACGGCCGCATGCACTGGCTCAAGGGATACCGCATCCCAGAGGGAAGCAGGCAGTCCAAGGGGAAGCCGATAGTGAACATCCTGCCCGACCTCGAGGAGGGTGAGAAGGTCGTGAACACCATCTGCACGGCAGAATTCCTGGACGACCAGTACCTCGCGTTCTGCACCAGGAAGGGACTCCTGAAGAAGACCGCCATGTCCGCCTACGGGAACGTGCGCAGCAGAGGCATAAAGGCGATAAAACTCGACGAGGACGACGAACTAATCGAAACCTCGATAACGGACGGCGACGAGGAGATCATCCTCGCGTCCAGGGACGGACTCGCCGCCAGGTTCGAGGAGTCCGAGGTAAGACCCACCGGGAGGGACACGATGGGCGTCAAGGGAATGGCGCTGAACCCGGGGGACGAGGTCGTCTCCATGGCCGTGGTCAAGCCGGGCGACAGGTTGCTGACGGTGTCCGAGAACGGATACGGGAAGATCTCCGACGTGGACGACTACCGCAGGACCCACCGCGGTTCGAAGGGCGTCATCACGATCAAGACCGACGAGCGCAACGGGAAGGTCGTCAGCGTCCGCAAGGTGAACGCCGGGGACCAGCTCATGCTCACCTCGAAGTCCGGGAAGATCATACGCATGAACGTCGACGAGATCCGCGAGACCGGACGCAACGCCAAGGGAGTCCGCATCATGGACCTCCGCAACGAAGACAAGGTCACCGCGGTGGAGCCGGTGATGGTCGAACAACCGGAGGAGAACGTGGAAGAGGTTCAGTAAGGTTTATAATGGAGATGGACTTAGGGGGAATTCACGCCGTGGTAACTCAGTTGGGAGAGTGCAAGACTGAAGATCTTGAAGTCGCTGGTTCAAGCCCGGCTCACGGCACCATTCCCCCCTTTTCTTCCTTCCGAGGTATGATTCTTGCCCCAGGAGAAGATCTTCATAGACCTCGCCACCTGCGACCTCACCCTGGGCGAGGTCATGGAGGAGATGGCCCGTCTGCAGAAGGAGAACCCCGATTACGAGATATTCATGGACGGCGACACCTACTCGATCGTCGGCCGCAAGAGGGAATGACACCATGGGAAGAGGACGCGTGACCATAGGCCTTTACAACTCGTACGACCAGAACTTCAGGGAACCCCACCGCAGGACCATTGCCCGTGCGGGGGACCTCGCCATGGCGTTCGACATGAACCTTGCGCTGTTCGGGTTCCCCATCCCGGAGGAGACCCGCACCCCTGTCGAGGTGGCGGAATGGATCGCCGGGACCACCAGCATAGGTGCCCACGGCGGATATTTCATGGAACTGGCGGAAAGGGGGAGGTTCATGAAGTTCCCGTACCCCTCGAAGGGTTTCCCGCCGCAGCTCGGGGAACCTGTTCTCACCACATGCAAACCAGATCCGTCGAAGAAGATCACCCTGGACCAGCTGACCGACATGATATCACATGGTCAGAGCGTCCTCCTCGTCTTCGGGATCGGCCCGCACGGGGTCCCCAAGAACGTGATGTCGATACCGCGCCACGCCATCGACATAACACCTGGCGGTTTCTCCCTCGAGACCTGCACGGCCCTGGGCGCGGTGTGCGGCGCCTTGTACGCCAGACTCGGTCAGTAATGGTCGTACAGGATGTTCCCCTGCTCCAGAAGGACTCCGTCGCCCTTCTCCACCCTTCCGACGAGGTACGCGTTGCGGTTCTCGGACACTATCGCTTCGGCGTCCTCCGGAGGTGCGATGATGGTGAAACCCATGCTCATGTTGAGCGTCTGGTACATCTCCCTGCGCTCGACCTGCCCGAGCTCCTGCAGGACGTTGAACACGGGTGCGGGCTCAATCGGGTCGCTTATGACGTACCTCAGGCCCTTCCTCATGCGGAGGATGTTCCTCAGACCGCCACCGGTGATGTCCACGAGACCGTGGACCGTATGGGTCGAGGTTATCGAAAGGACCTGCTTGACGTAGATCTCGGTGGGTGTGAGCAGCTCCTCGCCGATAGTCTTGGAAAGACCCGAGACATGGTCCTTCAACCCGATCTCGTTCGCCTCGACGATCTTCCTGGCCAGGGTCAGACCGTTGGAGTGTATTCCCGACGATTTGAGTCCGATGATAAGGTCGCCCTCCCGGCAGGCGTCGCCTGTGATGATCCTGTCTTTCGCGACGTATCCCATGCACGTCCCGGAAAGGTCGAGTCCGTTGACGATCTCCGGAAGGACCGCGATCTCCCCTCCAACGATCTCCATGTCGGACATCTCGGCCCCTTTCATGAGACCTTTGCCGACTTCTTTCGTCACCTTCTCGTCAGGATGGTCTATCGCTATGTAATCCACGAAAGAGACGGGCTCGGCGTTGACGCAGATGGTGTCGTTGACGTTCATGGCGATGCAGTCGATGCCGACCGTGTCCCATTTGTCCAACGCCTCTGCGATGAGGAGTTTGGAACCCACGCCGTCCGTCGCCAGGGTGATGTACCTGTCTCCGAAGTCTATGAGACTGGCGAACAAACCGGACATGCGGACTGCCTGCCCGATTCCTGTCCTGCGGTACCCTATCTCGTCGACCAGAGCCTTGATCGCACTGGATTTCTGGTCAATGTTCACGCCGGATCTGTCGTAGGTCCACCCGCTCATCTCAATCGATACTCAGGATTGCCAACAACGATTTAAGGACTTGGCCGAGGTCTGACCGATGCCTGTCGATAACTCGTTATCTGATCGGCCGACACGGATTCGCCCTCTGTCTGTATCAAGGGCAAAGATCTCTGAGGCCGATGACTCGCGATAGGGGTTCGACCTACATCCCCTTAGAAATGTACGCTTTTGCGATGCCTGAACCTCTCCCCACACAGACTTGCTTCCCGTTTACGCCTACATTCCCGACATGTGGTCGCGATCGACATTGGCATCTTACAGTACAGATCCGTGGTCTCAACTCTGTGCAGTCTGATGAGTTCGGCCAGGATATCACGGATTCATCATCACCCAAAACGTGATGGAACGCATCTGTCGAGCGGATCCGATGGCTCGATCTTTCCGGACGGATGGGAAATCACTCGATGTCGGATTTGAGGGATGACACTTCCGGAACGGAGAGCCCCGTGACCTCGGCTACGGATTCGACGGAGTCGCCTCTGGCGAGGAGCGCCCTGGCGATGCTCAGGCTTTTCTCCAAGCTTCCTTTCCGTATTCCTTCCCTTATCCCTTCCTCGACCTCGAGCATGTGGTTGTATTCGACGTTGGTCATCTGATAGTACAGGTCCATGATCTCACCCTTGTGTTGTTCTAGGAATTCGGTCAGTATGCCACGGCGTCCGCATTCGTCCAAAATGCGTTTGAACGCATCTATATCCCTACAGTTCCCAGAGATGTTATAGTTTACCACGTTGCAGAAATCGATGTATTCCTGGACCAGACTGCCCTCGGGAAGGTCCACATGGCGGAACTCAGACCGGTTCGTCAAGCTCGAATGGAGGATATTCATTTTCACGACTTCCCCGAAAGGTCCGTGATTGCCCGTCGCGGGATAGATCACGACAAAGTTCCAATCCATTTTCGGGACGGCTTTCTTCCACGAATCGCCCATCGATTGCAACTTCTCCAAGCTGTGGACAAGATACACCAGACAACGGAATATGATGTCAGGGTCGTCTTTCGACTGCGCCTCCACTATGCACATCACTTTGCCCCTGACCGCAAACGCCAGATCCCCTACGACGCCTTTTCCCACTACCCGCTCGAGACTCACAAGGAATACGTCCCCTTCGCCGACGACAGGCTCGTCCGCATGAGTCTCGGTGTACAATCTGGCCACGTTCGACCTGTGGCTGAACAACTTGCGGAACACGGCGTCCTTGATGTTCCTGCGGATGACGTTCTCAGAAAGACGTGGTTCGTTCGATTCGCATCCATCTGACATCTCATCACCATTCATGATATCGGACGGACATCCTCCGAAACCACTATTTCAAGCGAACCCGTTACGTAGACATTACATCCGGCGAAGGACAGTTTTAATACGGTCTAAACCGTCGGTCAAACGATACAGATGGGCGACGGGGCGATGACGGAATTCGAACTCTATTATACGGGTGACGGACTGGTGCAGGTGACGAACGACGTCAAGAGATGCATCCTCTCCCAGCTGACGGACAGGGACCTGACGCTGAGCGAACTCGCCCAGGCCACCGGCAAGGCGCAGTCCACGATATCCGTCCACCTAGAGAAACTGCAGTCGGACCGCCTGATATCGAGCAGGGACGACCCCAAGGACAACAGGAAGAAGATCTACTCCCTGACTGCGATAAGCCTCTCGTATTCCAAACCGTCGTCCGAGGACGCGTTCGAATCGGCCACCGCGCTTCTACAGAAGGTCGTGGACGATCCGGACCGTACGCGTGACCACTTCGTCCCGATCATCCTGATGTGCCTCGACGGACTGGGGCTCTGCGTCGAACCCATGTCCAGGGCCGTGGGGGAACTCCACGGGATGGCCCTTGAGGGTCGCCTGAACGGGGAGGACATCCGGTCGACGATATCCAACGCGAAACGGTACTACAACAAACTGATGATGGGCGAGCTCGACGTGTTCTCGGTGGAACCGCTCGTCTTCACGATCCACAGCGAACTCTATACCAACGACGACATCCTGAAGGTCGTCAGCGGTTACACCATAGGCTTCCTGAGCAAGGTACTGGAGGATTTCACCGGCGACACGTTCGAGGTCGCTTCCACGGAGATCTACGGTGCGGGACCGAGATACCTGCGTTTCACGCTCGAACGCAGAAGCCGCGTCACTCCCTGACGGGTTCGAAGGTCAGAAGCGCACCGTTGCCCAAGGGCTCGCATTCAAGGAACCTGAGCTGGATACCGCCTTCGGCCACCCAACCGTCGCCGTCGCATGGGGTCGGTGCCGACGAACCGCCGATGACCAGCCCGCCGACGAAGACTGTGTACCTGTCCACCAGGCCGGCCCGGAAGAACTCGGATATGGTGCGTCCTCCCCCTTCGACTATGACGTTCTCGATTCCGATGTCCTCGGCTAGACGTTCCATCAGAGCCTGAAGGTCTATCCTGTCCGTCCCACATCTGATTATCTCCTCGCAATCCCATTCACGGTCGCAACCTTCCAGGGTGACCATCACCGTCGGGGCCCGCTCGTCGAGGACCTGCGCCTCGTCGGGGGTCTTTCCGTGGGGGTCGAGGACTATCCTGATCGGGTTCGTGTCGTAGTCCCCGTTCTTGAACGTCAGATGGGGGTCGTCGGAGAGGACGGTACCCACGCCGACGAGTATCGAATCGTACTTCCTGCGGAGCGCCTTCACGCGGGCCTTGTCCTCGTCCGAGGATATCCTGACCTGCCTGCGGTCCTCCCCCGCGATCTTTCCGTCTGCGGACATTGCACAGTTAACGTGGATGAATGGCCTCATTGTTCTCACCGGGCGTCACCGTGAAACGGTATATGCTGTCCTTCCTCTCGACACCGAAGGTCACGTCGAGGAAGGACTCCAAAGTGTCCATCTGGCTCAGCAGATGCTTGCTTATCCTGGAGACCGTGAACTGGCTCCTCCCCGTGGCCATCGCCATGTACGGAAGGAGCTGGTCGGCGGTGTGTACGTCGAGCGTCGAACCCGAGGAGATCTCGTTGAGGAGATCGTTGGCGGCATCCTCGCCCGTCTTCTCGACGGGGTTCCCGCGGGACGTGAGGGCGTTGCTACCGAGCATCCCGTTCTCGAACTCCGCCACCAGGACTATCCCCGCACCTCTGGAATCGCCTTCGGTGCGCTGAATCTCGATGTCGGCGTCGGCTATGGGGGCCAGGACCTCCTTGCAGCGGGTGACCATGTTGGTGGCCATCCACTCCGGCAACCTCTGGCTGAAACATACTCCCTTGATGCCTTTGAACTCCCCCAGCGTGCCCAGGTCCAACGGGGATATCTCCCCTATGGGATCGAGTGTGGCGAGCACCCTGCCACCGCCCTGCGGATAGAAACCGCGGTTGATCACCTGCGCGTCTGCGTAGATGTCCATCTTCCTCATAAGGGGGAACAGAAGATACTGGTACGAGTCGATCGGAGGAGCCCACATGACGTTGGTACCGCCGGTTATGTCGATGCTGAGCCTTTGGCGGTGGTTCCTGGCCGCCAGCAACATTGCTTGCAAGACCAGACTGATGCTCCCGGCCGTGCCGATGTTGATCTTGATGTTGTTCCTCTGCTGGTCGCCGGGGATTATGAACAGGTTCTTGGAACCGACCTCGTTGCCGTGTACCGTCGATCCGGCCATCTCCGCCACGGCCTGGACCGCCGTGACGTGCTGCTTGGAAAGACCGTTCGTGGGACGGTTCTCGCGTATACGCGTCAGACGGGTGGTCGTACCTGTGACGGTGGCCATGGCCACGGAGGTGCGGACCATCTGTCCGCCTCCTTCTCCCCTCGAACCGTCTATGACCAGCATGTCTGACACCAGCTGGGATTAAACACACTCAATATAATAAAAAAACGGTGGATTGGATGGAATGAGTGCGAATGCCGGGATTCGAACCCGGGTCAGAGGCTTGGGAAGCATCCGTCCTAACCGCTGGACTACATTCGCTTGAAGTGGGAAAATGATTACCCCTATTAAAGAATAGGGGAAAGGGTTTTGCGATCTTGAATTCCAACCTTGTTCAACCGAACAGAGCGGACAGACCAGCGGCGGCCTCTTCCTCGCTGACGGCTTCCTCTTCGGGCTCCTCAGCGGCGGCGGGGGCGGCGGCAGCGGGTGCAGCACCAGCGGCGGGGGCGGCGGCAACAGGGGCGGCAGCGACAGCTGCGCTTGCGATGGCCTCTTTGATGTCGACTCCGTCGAGGGAAGCAACCAGTGCTTTGATCTTGGATGCGTCAGCGTCCACTCCAGCGGCGGTCAGGACGGCTTTGATAGCGTCCTCGGTGATGTCCTTGCCGGCAGAGTAGAGCACCATAGCGCTGTAGATATACTCCATTTAATTCATCTCCTAATTTAACCGAATAAGCTAGCGAGACCAGCGGCGGCTTCTTCCTCGCTGACCTCTTCCTCTTCCTCTTCGACTGCTTCAGGCTCTGCAGCCGCCTGCTGAGGCGCTGCGGCGGTAACGGTCGCGGCCCTCGCACTGAGCTTGGCTGCGATCGAGTCGCTGGTGTATCCAGCGGCGGAAGCGATAGCCAGCATCTGGGCGTCGGCTTTGGCCAAAAGCATGTCTATGTTCTCTTTGGTTGGTATCGCGGCTGCGATCGAAAGGCCCATAGCCTCTCTGAACGCCTTGGTGACCAGCGGTACGATCGTCTCCTTGGTCGGGAACGCGATCGAGACACCGAGTGCAAGTGCGTTGTGCGCTGCCGTGGCGAACATTGTAGCGTAGTAATCCTCCGGGATGTTCAGAACGTCCCTGTGGTAGACCGTTCCGTCCTCGTAGGCGGCCCTGAGGTCGAGACCTACGATCATGGGCAGGATCTCCAGTTTGGGGAGCATGGCCGCGATGGGTCCGGAGATGGGTTCTCCTTCTTTGACCAGCGGGGTATCCTTCCTGATTACTATCTTTCCTCCCTCGATGGATGCGGGGAGGCCTATCTTCTGAAGGTCTCCGATAATGGGGCCAGGGCCGAAGGGAGTGGGTCCCTTGGGCACGACGATGTCCATGGGTGCGAGCTGTCCCTCCTTCGCAGGAGCCGGACTCTTCGTCGACTCAAGCTTCTTGAAGAGCTTGAAGGGGTCGATGTCCGTAGTGACGATCGCACACTGGCCGTGGATGCAGTCCTTGAGCTCCTCCAGTCCGGGTTTCTCCTTCGCCGCCTCGTCGAGGGCCAAGAGCATAAGGTTGTTCTTGGTCATCTTGAGTTTGGCGTGAGCCCTGAGACCGGCCCTCATGGACTGGATCTGCTGTCCGGGAATCCCGCTCATGTCCACAACGGCCACGACGGGGTACTCGCGCATATCCTCGACCAGTTCATTGACCAGATCCTTCTTCCAAGCTGCGACGTGTGCCATCTTAGAACCTCCTCACAAAACCTTCTCCGAGGGTCCCATGGTGGTCTTGACATAGGCGGAAGCGATGTTGTGCCTTCCCTTCTCGAGGTGGGCTTCCACACGCTTGATGACGAGATCGATGTTGTCAGCGATCTCCTCGGCGCTCATGTCGACCGTTCCGACGGGTGCGTGGAAGGTCTTCTTGTCTTTCGTCCTGATGGTCACAGACTTGCGGAGACCGTCGATCATCGCAGCAGGGTCTGCACCGGGTGCGATGGGCTTGGGCATCTTTCCGCGAGGACCGAGAACGGTACCGAGCCTCTTACCGACGACAGCCATCAAGGGTGCCTCGGCGATGAAGTAGTCGGTACTGTTGGCGATCTTCTTAGCCTGTTTCTTGTCGTCCGCGATCGTTCCGAGTTCCTCGGGGGTGATCACGAGATCGGCCACGTCTTTGGCTTTCAAGGCAAGTTCGCCACCACCAATGACACAGATCCTGACCGCCTTCCCGCGTCCGTTCGGGAGGATGATATCCTCGGTGATACGGTTCTTCGGGATGGTAAGGTCGACATCCGTGAGATTGATGGCCAACTCAACCGTTTCAGTAAATTTGCGCTTCTTCGCACTTTCCAGTGCCTTCTGCACAGCCATTACGGTTGGTTTTTCTGCCAATACAATTCCTCCTCGTAGTACTAGCGAGTCTTACGACTCTCCTACAAGTAAACGGGCCTAAGCACGGGTCATATAAATAACTTAAGTATGGAAAAGCACCGTTGCCACATATGGGTTTGACATCCGTCACGAACGTTCCATTCAGATAACACGTCCCATTACCTTCGTTTTCATATGGAAGTGGGCGGAAGTGTACCTGCCAGAGACGTGATGTTGGACAAAAACGTCAGAAGAACCCCGTCACTGAGACAAATCTCATGGATTCGCAACTGCATCAATGGTTTATAGGCGGGCGGTCATCGACCACCCGCCCAATGTGTCTGCTTCACCGGGCTAGGGACGAAGAAGGCAACATTGGCAATCCTCTCTTCTCGAACCTGTCTCGCATCACCTCGATGTTCCGATTCCGATCGAATCCCGATTCCCTTCGTTCAGGCTGTGGCGCCGGCGAACATGCCGCCCATCATCTGTCCCGGGAAGGCACCGCCCGTCTGCTGACCGGGCATCTGTCCGCCCATGCCGCCGGGCATCCTGTCGGGACCGGCCGTGCCGCTGTAGTTGTTGAGGGTGGCTTCGGATGAGACGTACAGCTGTCCGTCGTAGTCTATGCCGGCGTCGCCGCCCACAGAGGCACTCCTTATGGTAACCGTCCCTCCGACCATGTTGACGTTCCCGTTCGAATCCAAACCGTCCGCGTTGGAGGTCAGGGTCCATGTTCCGCCGGTGACGTTCACCGAATACGTGAGGACGCCCACGTAGGTGCCGTCCCCGTTGGCGGCGTTGACCGCGTCGTCGGTGGATCTGACGGTGCCGTCGCCTCCGAACAGGTTCACCACGGTTCCTTCGAGTCCTTCGGTGGAGGAGGTCACGGTTACAGAGGGTCCGCTTCCGTCCGGGGAGCCTATGGTGAGTATGCGGTCGGCGTGTATGGCGTCGTCCCCGGCGCTTATGACCAGGGTCCCGCCGAGTATGGTGAGGTCGTATCCGGAGTTTATCCCGTCGTTGGCCGCGGTTATGCGTATGGTCAGGTCACCGTCTATCACGAAGCTGGGGGTGTCCTCGTTCCCCACCTTTATGCCGTTCTTGCAGGAGGAGGCGTCTATGGTCAGGGTGCCGGTGCCTGTCAGACACACGTTGGATCCGTCCTTGGCCTTGAGCGCCGCACCGTCGAACGCGTCGGCGACGTCGGCATCGGTCGAATCCTCGTCCGAGGGATCCTCCGCATCGGTGAGTTTGACGGTACCTTCTATCACGAGCTTGACCTCCGCGGCCTTGTTTATCGAAACGGTGGCCCCGGTGGTGCTCGTGAGGTCGAGGTCCTTCAGTATCAGCACGACACCTGTCGTTCCCTTCTTGACCACTATGTTTCCGTCGGCACAGGTCCCGGTCACGAGGTAGGTTCCGGATTCCGTTATCTTGACCTGGTTGTTCTCGTCGCTCATCACTATGGTCGTGACATTGTCCATGTCCGCTACGAGATCCTTCGCGGTGTTGGTGACGTCTGAGGTCATTATCTCGCCTACCGTACCCGAGGAGGCCTGTGTCTGGCCGCCCATGTCTCCGGGGAAGGTCTGGTTCCCGGGCATGGCGGGCATGGTCTGGTTTCCGGGCATTGAGGGCATGGTCTGCCCGTCGGAGGCTCCGGGGAACTGCCCGTCTGCGGGCATCGCGGGTGCGGTCGGTTCGGTCATCGTCGGTTCGGAATCCGACACCACGTCGGACTGGGAGGTCTCGTCGACACCTCCCGTATGGCCATCGTACAGATACACGGCCGCCATTCCTCCGAAGAGTGCAGCCAGCACTGCCGCTATGAGCATCACGTTCACGTTTCCGAGCATTTCAATCTCTCCTGGTTCTTCCAAGGTTCGTCTATGTTGCTTTCTAAGATGTTTACAGCAAAGCTGTGGTATCCGGAATCCGCCGGAACGGTGATCTACAACACATCGCGCAAGGCGCGACCTCTTTCTCAGAGAGACGGACGATACGCAGGGACCGCAATCCGCTGACTGATCGTACACAAACTGTGAATCCGAACGTACCGTACGTCACGTTCAGATTGCGACGCTGTCGCCGCGGTCGTCGAAACGGACAGAAAATGAAGCGTCCGCTCCGAAGGTGGGGGCATGCACTGAATCCATGCCCTCTTCGTGATCCCCGGGACATCCCGGTTCTTCAGGCTCCTCCTCGTCGGTCTCCTCGACCTGGACGGGGTCGGAGCAGATGTCATCCTCTTCCTCGCGATCGTCCTTGGACCTGCCTGAAGGCAACTGGAGCTCGGACTGCGCATCGGTTCCGAAGAACCTCGCGTCGAGCACGGACCTCACGAATTCAGCCGCGGAGGAACCCTCTGCCTCGAGCACGGTGAGGACCTGCATCAGGAACCCCTCGTCGGAATCCTCGGGAACGGGCGCGTCGAGGACCTTCCTCATAGCGTCCACCAATTCCCCCTGGGGACCGGTGTAAACGTTGGTGTCGCGGACCTCGACGGACACTCCCTTCCCCTCGAACTCCTTCTTCTCCTTGTAGGCGTTCTCGTACTCTTCGACGAGGCGCGCCCCGTCGAACGGATCCTCGTGATGCGGGACCGTTATGACGTACTGGGGCTGCATCGGATGGAACGCCCGAGGCGACCTGGGCTCCGCTTCGCACGGAGCTTTGAATCCCAGATCCCCGCCGAAGCCGGGGCCGTTGAGCGACTGCCCGCCCATCGGCACGTAATCCGGAACACCGCTGTGCGCGTCGGGTCCAGGGAAACCGCTGAAGGAGACTCCGCACCCCATGACGGACGTGCGGTCGTCGGAAGAAGCATCGAGGTCGTCGGCGCACGCAGCCAACATCGTCATAGCGACCGCTAGGACCGCTAGGGCAACGAGAAGGGCCGACCTTGATGACATCGCGGTTCCGTATTACGAATCGGATATAAACGTTGCGAAATGCCTGTCGTACAGTCAAAAACAACGGTCTACCAAACAGGCGTACGATGAACGAAATCATACATCGCCATACGACCGTTCCGCTATTCCTTGACACCGTGGTCCCTCCCGGACACACCGGAAGGAGGACCTGTCGACACCATACCGTGCGGGTCAATACCGATATATGCGTCTTCGACATCCTTTGTCCGGTACGAATATGAGATGCCGTTTCTGCGGAAGGGAGCTGGAGGACGGGCTCGGCCACTGTCCGATATGCGGAACCAACGTCATCAACGAGGACGACGACCCGTACGTCTCCATCGAGCTCGAGAACCCCGTCGGTCCCCAGAAAAGCTCGTCGTCCGGCGCAGCGCCCATGAGCACCGGAAGGAAGGTAAACGTCACGGTCGGCGCCTTGTTCCTCATAGCCGTGGTAGGGTTCGCCATATTCGGCGGCGACGAACCGACTGAGACGGTAGGAGACACCACCCTGACGGGCTATCTTGTCGACGACGTCGTTATCCGCGAGGGGGGCGTCCTCATACACAGGAGTGCCGACGACGTGCAATGGGACTACATGGATCTGGAATCCCCCTACTTGGTCCATGTGCGGGCCGACCGCTACGAAGTGAAAGACTACGAGACGATGAAAGGGGAGAGGTTCGTTGCGCCAGGCCCCGGATACTACCGCGTATACCTGTACGACGACGGAGAGCAGCTCAACTACGGTCTGCTGAACGTGGACGGGGAGATCTCCTGGACATATAGGTGGACGTTCGAATGCGGCGGCACCGAATATGCTATCAGGACGCCCGTGTCGTTCCAGTTCTCGGATTACATGGACATCGCATACAACGGTGCGGTCAGGAACTCCACAACGGAAGACGTCCTGGGGTTCATCGAGAGGGACTACGCCGTAGAAACGCTCGAAAAGACCCTCCGCGAACAGTTCGTCAAGATAGCCGGATACGACCCGAAGACGGGAGACCAGCTTTACGCCAGCTTCCTGCTGGGGTTCGTGCAGGTTGCCATCGAATATCCGCCCAGCGTGGTCAGGGAGGATACCTCCCGCGGCACCGAGTACTACTACGACGAAGACCTCGGAAGCGGGGACATGTACCTCTACGGGACTTATGAGTATTGGATATACCCCATAGAGACCCTGTACCAAGGGATGGGGGACTGCGAGGACACGAGCTTCCTCCTGGCTTCCCTGCTCTCCCTGGCGGGTTACAAGTCCTCCCTCGCGATGATGTCGGACCATGTCGCCGTGGGGGTTGTCGTCGACGAGTTCGAGAGGGACCCCGCCCTCGAGGCCCTCGGATACAAGTACACGACGTTCGACACGGAAGCGGGAACCATGTACTACTGCGAGACCACGTATTCCAGGCAGATAGCGGCCGGCTACCTATCGCCGTCATCGGAGAGCGACGTCGGCGACATCATGCAGATCTACATCGTGGAGCCGGTTGCGTCATGAGGGCGTCGGTGGCGCTGGCTGCGATCGCCGTCTGCGCGGTGGCCGTCGCGGCCGCCGTCCTGTGCTGGAACCCGGGACGTGACGTCGAGGAAGACGCACCCGTTATTCCGGACCCTGGAGACGACGTCCTGCATGAACCGGGGACAACGGTGCCCGAAGTCCCGGACGAACCGCAAGTGACTGACCCTCCCGGGGAACCGGACCCGGTGGGACCCCAATTGCCAGAAGGGTTCTCCTTCGATCCGGACACCGGCACGGTGTACCACGAAGGAAGCGTGTCGTGGACGGTCAGGGACCTGTCGCGTTGCGCCTACACCGGTCGCCTCGTACCGTACGAGGGAGAAAAATCCGAAGGACCGTCCGTCTCCCTCGGGCCAGGATTCTACAGCATCTCGGCGGACGGGACGGAATTCGACGTCACGGTCCCAGGACGGCTGGAGAAGACGCTGTCTTGGACGTACCTGGACCGCTCGCTGCTTCCCCACGAGGCGTCCGTCACGGCGACGTTCGACACATCGTATGTGCAGGAAACCGTTTCCAAATCGAGAGGGATGAACCGCGACCTGCCCCGCACCTTCACTGAGGCTGTGAAATACGTCATCGCGGACGGGTTCACCTCGGACCTTGAATCCAAGCTTTCGAAAGCGTTCAGAGAGATCGAACCGGACGGGGGTGCCCAGGAATATGCGGACTTCCTCGCATCCTTCGTACAGAAGGCGATCCCGTATCCCCCGACCATCCTTGGCGAGATAAGGTACGGCACCGACGCTTTCGTGTACGGGACGGACGAGTACTGGGCCCTGCCTGCGGAGACCGTCCTCCACGGATACGGAGACTGCGAGGATAAATCGATACTGCTGTGCTCCCTGTACCTTTCCGCTGGTTTCGAGACGGCCCTTCTCTGCCTGCCCTCGCACGTGTGCGCCGGAGTGGCGATAGAGGATTTCGAAGAGGTCCCCCTGACCACGCTGAAGGGATACTCCGACATATGGGTCGGATACCGCCTCTCGACCTCGGGAGGATACTACGGCGTCGAGGCCTCCAGGGACCAAGTACCGGTGGGGTACACCACGTTCGAGCAGAAATGGATCGACGGCGCTTCGACGAGATGGGGTATGTCCGGATTCTACCCCGTTCACACGGACGAGGGCGGGATCCAGTCGTCACAGTAAACGGGCTCGTCGGTGATCGACACCTCGTCTCCGACGTCCAAAACCATCAGGTCCCTTCCGGCTACCGTCCTGACGCCCGTCCTCTCCTCGACGACGCGGGCCTGCTCGACCGGGTCGTGCTTTATCATCACTATCCCGAGGTGTACGAACACCGCGAGCTCTGGCTTTATCCTCTCCTCGAAGAGGATGGCGTCGTCCGTGCACATGTGGTACTTTATGCGCTCGCCGAGCGGCGTGGTGATCGGCAGCATGACGACCCTGCAGCCCTTGTACTGGTCGGCTATTTCGTCGGAATACTCCGTGTCGCTGACATACGCCACATCCCCGTGTTCCGTGTGGAATATGAACCCGACGTTGGTCGGATCGCTGTGCACCGCCTTGGTTATGTCCACCCTCAGACCGTCTATCTCAAAGGAGTCCCCAGGATGCAGCACACCCGTGCGCTCCGCTATGTTGCGGTGGTACTTCGAGATGCAGGGACCCAACCCGCCCTGTCCTTCCATGACCGTGACGGATCCCATCAGAAGTCCGCGCTTCTTCCATCCGCCGTACGTCATCCCCTCGACCACGCACTCCCCGTCGGAGTAGTGGTCGGGATGGCAGTGCGATATGAGCACCGCGGAGGTGTCCGCAGGGTCGCGGTGGATGCGGTGCATCTGCGTCAACGCGCCCGGGCCGGGATCGACATGAATGCGTCCCCCGTCGTGGTCGATGTGGAAACCCCCGGTGGAACGGACCTGGAACATGGTGGTATGACGGCCGCCCCCGGTCCCCAGAAGGACTATGCGGAAAGACATGTCCGCGTGACCGTCGTACTGGTATTTTAGCCTGCGACCTGAATTATAGGAGTTCGCCCATATCCCCCATATGCTGACAGTGCTTCGTGACGCATGGATCGTCACTCAGAACGCGAACCGCGACGTCGTACGCGGCGACCTGGTTATCGAGGACGAGAGGATCGTTAGCGTCGGACCCCGTTACAACGGGAGCGCGGACCGCGAGATAGACTGCTCGGGCGACATCGTGATGCCCGGGATGATCAACACCCACACCCACATCGCGATGTCGGTGATGAAGGGCGTGGTGGACGACCTGCTTTTCCCGGATTTCCTCGACAAGACGTTCAAGATCGACTCCGACAGGACCGACGAGGACCTTACCGTCGGAACTCAGCTGGGCTGCATGGAGATGATGCTCGGCGGGACCACCACATTCATGGACCTCTACTACTCCGAGGACGTCATCGCCCGCGCCACGCAACAGGCGGGCATCAGGGGAGTGCTGTGCTGGTGCGTCCTCGACCAGGAGTGCACCACGCAGAAGGGGAACCCCCTGAACAACTGCAAGAACTTCCACTCCAAGTTCAAGAATGAAAGGAAGATCGTCCCCGCGGTGGGGCTTCAAGGGGTGTACGTGTGCAGCGAGGACACCTGCCTCGGTGCCAAGGAGTTCTCCGACGAGGTCCAGGCCCCGCTCAACTTCCACCTTTCCGAGACCAGGGGCGAAGTCAACGACCACAAGAGGAAGACCGGCAAGCGTCCCGCGGAATGGTTGTACGACATCGGCGCGCTCACGCCCAGGGGAGTGTCCGCACACTCGGCATGGCTCACCATGAGGGAGGTCCGCATGATGAGGGAGGTCGGGATGTCCATCTCCACCTGCCCGGCATCCAACATGAAACTCGCCACCGGAGGCGTGGCCCCGATACCCGAACTCATGCAGAACGGTGTGAACGTGTCCATCGGGACCGACGGGTCCACCACGAACAACACCCTCGACATGTTCGCGGAGATGAGGCTCCTCGGCCTCCTCCAGAAATCGAGCAGGTGGGACGCGACCGTCACCCCGGCCCAGCAGCTCCTCGACTTCGCGACCGTGAACGGTGCTAAGGCGATCGGAATGCAGGACAGCCTGGGATCGCTCGAACCCGGAAAGTACGCTGATATCGCCGTACTCGACGGGAAGGCCCCGAACCTGAGACCCCTCCTTCCGGAGAACATCATCTCGAACATAGTCTACTCTGGAAGCAGCTTCAACGTCAAGCACGTCTTCTGCCAGGGTGACATGGTGGTCCGGGACCGCGAGATCACGACCTTGGACACGGAAAAGGTTCTCGCTTCGAGCGAGGACATGTGGCGCTCGCTCTGCCTCAGATGAAAAACGGATGGGGCCCCTTTGGTTTACGGGGTCCCGTCGTCTTCTTTTCCCGGACGACCGATCCACAGGATCGGCATCGTCTCCTCTTGACGATCTGCATCTCGTAACGGACGTCCGCGTCTCCGACCGTCGACTCCTCGGTGACCGGCGGACCGGAGATGTCGCTGATGTCCAACGGCGTGTCCGCACCACCTCTCTTCCTGGCCCCTCTCTGGTAGAACTTGTTGACCAGGTACACCAACAGGACCGCTATGACGAAGACGATCAGGTGCTCGGGACCTCCCAGGGAGTTCGGTACCGCGAACAGGATAAGGAAATCGATCGCCAACGCGATGATGTACGTGTTGGTGCTCAGGATCCTCTGGTAACTCATCTTGCCGGAGTCGTCGCCGCCGCGCGAGGCACGCCTCTTGGCGTTGCTGACGATCACGTCGTCCAGGGCCTTCACGTTGTTCACGAGGTTCATGGTCGGTATCGTCAGGAGCAGGAGGTTGGCGACCAGCACGAGGATGGTCCAGATTATCCTCTCCCCGCCCAGGTTGTCGACGAGCATGTCCTCCGCGTAGGGGGTCCCGTAGTAGAACGCGATCTCGATGACGATGATCAGCAACACGTAGATGTACGACTTGGTCAGCGACTGGCGGATGATCTTCTTCGAACGCTTGGACGTGTGGGACATGCGGTTGTAGAACACGTCCCTGCGGTCGTTGACCCTGACGAACATGTCGTACAGGCGCCGGGGGCACTTGACCGACATGAAGTTCCACATGGGCTCGGAGTAACGGGTGAGGAGCGGGAGGAACAGCATCGACAGCAGCGCCGCCCCGACGACCGAGGTGTAGAACCCTTCGTCCACCGCGTGGAACTCCAGGGCCTCGGCGGCTATGATGAATGCGAACTCTCCCATCGCGGTCAGGCTTATCGCGGAGATGAAACCGTTCTTGGGCTCCTCGTTGCCGATCCAGTAGCCGAGGAACACCGTGGCGGTCTTCAGAACGAGGAAGATCAGATAGAAGATGAACATCAGGACCAGGTTGTCGGCGAGCGTGCCGAGGTGGACCTCCATCCCGACGGAGATGAAGAACATCGCCATGAAGATGCTCTTCATGGGATCTATCGACGTGTTGATCTCCTTGCTCTTCCTGCACGACGACATCAGCATACCCATCAGGAACGCCCCGATGGCCATGGACAGGTTGATGACCGTGGCGAGGTAGGCCATGCCGAAGGCGAGACCGACCGAGAATATGATGAGGACCTCGTACGAGACGTTGTCAGAAACCCAGTTGATGATACGCGGTATAAACCTCAGTCCGACGAGGAGGCTCAGGATCATGAACACCGCGATGCCCGCGATCATGAACAGGAGGTCCATCGACTCCATCGAGCTTCCTGCGAGGATAGGGGTGATGATCGACAGGATGATGACCTGACCTATGTCCTCCATGATCGTGATGAGCACGAGCATGTCGATGTGTTCCTTGTCGAGCTTCTTCTGGGACTGGAGGACCGCCAGGACGACCGCGGTGCTCGAACCGGATATGATGGCTCCGAAGGCTATGGACTGGACTGTGTTGAATCCCATCAGCGTGGCGGCTAGGAAACCGCCGAGGATCAGAAGCGGGAGTTGGACCATCGCCACGATTATGGCGAACGTGCCCTGTTTCTTGATCTTCTTCAGATTGATCTCCAATCCGATACAGAACATCAGCAGGACCAACCCGCAGTCCGAGAGTATCTCCACGACCTCCTGACCCTCTTCGCCGATGGTCAGGACGTTCGTGATCAGGATACCGGCCGCGATGTATCCGATCAGGGGTGGCAGCTTGATTCTGTTGAAAAGGATG
>JAFVET010000053.1 GCA_017475875.1 Candidatus Methanomethylophilaceae archaeon | reverse complement strand
GGTCATCATGCGCGCCGAGCAGTGCGTCGGATGCGGACTGTGCGCGGCCAGATGCCGTCCGAAGGCGCTCTACATGGAGGATGGAAAGGTCCATATCCACGAAGATGACTGTATTTACTGCAAGGATTGTTTCGGACCTTGCCCGTCTGTGAATTTCGCACGCAACGAGGAGTTCGAGCAGTGATCACATGGAGTACGAGATGGTCATAGATCCCGGGGACCTCCGGGCTGTAATGGAGAACGACCCCGCCGTAGTCGACGAGGAGGACGCCCGCAAATACCACACGGGCCTCCACGCCGTCAGTTTCTACCGCATGAGCCACAAGCTGTGGGTCGAGGGGAGGAAGGACGAGGCCAGGGCCCTGAATTACTACGCCCACTGCCGCACGGGATGCGACATACACCCCGGCGCCGAGATAGGCGAGGGGTTCTTCGTGGACCACGCCACGGGCGTCGTGATCGGGGAGACCGCCATCGTCGGTGACAACGTGATGATATACCAGGGCGTCACGCTCGGAGGCGTCTCCACCAAGAAGGGGAAGCGCCATCCGACCTTGGGGAACAACGTAGTGATAGGATGCGGCGCCTCGGTCCTCGGAGACATACACATAGGCGACAACGTCCGCATCGGTGCCGGATCGGTGGTGTTGAAGGACGTTCCCGACGACTGTACCGTCGTCGGGGTCCCGGGACGCATCGTGAAGAAGGCCGGGGTGAAGAAGGGGGAGTGCCTCCAGCACGACCAGATCCCGGATCCCGTCTTCAACCGCATCTTCCAGTTGGAATCCGAACTGGAGATGCTCCAGAAGGAACTGGACCGTCTCAAGAAGATGTTGTGAGAGGGGGAGTCCCTCCCCCGCGTTTCAGTCGGAGAAGATCCCGACCCTTTCCAGGACCTCCCCGACGTAGGTCACGGGAACGATCTCCAATTTCTCCTTCACCTCATCGGCCACGTCCTCAAGGTCGTCAACGTTGTCCTGAGGGATGAACACGGTTTTCACTCCCGCGCGTTGCGCTGCCATCAGCTTCTCGGGGATGCCACCCACCGGCATGACCCTTCCGCGGAGGGAGACCTCGCCAGTCATGGCGATCTCCGGAGCTACCGTTCTGCCGGTTATCAGCGACGAGATGGCCGTCACGACCGTGATCCCCGCCGAGGTGCCGTCTTTCTTAATGTATCCTTCGGGGGCGTGCACGTGTATGTCCATCTCGTTGAACGTCCTCGAATATTCGGGGAACATGTTTTGTACCAGGCTTACGGCAATCATTATGGATTCCTTCATGACGTTGCCGATCTGACCGGTCACGATCAGTTTACCCCTGCCGGGCATGAGTGTGGATTCTATGAACCCGATATCCCCTCCTCCCGCCGTCCAGCAAAGTCCCGTGACTATCCCCGCTCTCGTATCCGGGAGCACACGTCCGTAGCGGATGGGTTTGCGGCCCATGTACTGCCTGAGGTTGTCGGGGGTGACGGTTATGGGCTCCCCCTGGCCCTTCACCAGGTTGACGGCGGCTATCCTGCACAGGGTGTCGATCCTCTTCTTGAGTCCGCGGACCCCGGCCTCCATGGTGTAGTCGGAGATGATCCGCCGCATGGCCTCGTCGTCTATGGCGAGGTCTTTCTCGGAGATTCCCATGGAGTCCATGGCCTTCGGGAGCAGGTGTCTGCGGGCGATGTTCATCTTGTCGACCGGCGTGTATCCCGGGAATTGGACGATCTCCATACGGTTCAGCAGGGGATAGGGTATTCTGTCCGTGTCGTTCGCGGTGCAGATGAACACGACCCTCGACAGGTCGTAGGGGACGTTCATGTAGTGGTCGGTGAAGGTGCTGTTCTGTTCCGGATCCAGGACCTCCAACAGGGCGCTGGCGGGATCACCGTTGTATGAGGCGTACAGTTTGTCGACCTCGTCGAGCATCATGACCGGGTTGGACGACCCGCATTTATGGATTCCGTCCATGATGCGGCCCGGCATGGCACCGATGTAGGTCCTGCGATGACCCCTTTTCTCCGCTTCGTCACGGATTCCACCGAGGCTCACACGGACGTATTCGCGGCCCAGCGCCTTCGCTATGGACTGTCCGATGCTCGTCTTTCCGGTACCGGGGGCACCTACGAAGAGCAGGATGGTTCCGTACTGTTTCCTGTTGAGGTTCATGACGGCTATCTGTTGGATGATGCGGTCCTTTACCTTCTCGAGGCCGAAGTGGTCCTCGTCGAGGATCTTCTCCGCTTCCTCCAGGTCTATCTCCTTCGGTTCCTCGGACTTCCAGGGCAGCCCAGTGAGGAAATCGATGTAATCGTACAGGGTGCCGTATTCGTGTCCGTTCTGTCCGTCCTGCTTCATGCGGTTGAGCGCCTTCATCGCCTCCTTGCGGGCGACCTCGTTCATCCCGGATTCCTCGATGCGCTTCTCGAGCCTCCTTATGTCCGAGACGCCTTCCGGATCCAGTTCGTCCAACTCTTTCTGCAGGTACTCCATCTGGTGGCGAATCGCCGATTCGCGGTAGGCCTTCTGGTTCTTCTTGTTCTGGTCGAGCTGGGATTGGAAGTTTGTCTCGGAGATCTCGACGAGTTCCATGACGAGTTCCTCCATCTTGCGAGAGCGTTCCCTTTCGCTGTCGATCGCGAGGACGTCGTATTTCTGCCGGGGGGTGAGGTTCATCGCCAGGGAGGAAGCGGCCGTGATCTTCTCGATGGAATCCAGCTTGGACACGAAGTTCCGCCACCATTCTGGGGCGTTCGACTTCTTCATCAGGTTGGTGACCGCCCCTTTCATCCTTATGAAACGGTCGTATCTTTCGTCATCGTCCAGTTCGTCGGTGTCGTCCCTGTGCGTGAGTTCGACTGCGAACTCCCTGCCGTCGTATGTTATCTGGTCGATGTTGACCCTGTCCTCGGTCTGAATTGCGATGTATCCTTGGATCACGGACTCGCTGACCGTCCCCATCACCCCGATGGGGAAGAACATGTCCGCTGTGGTGGCCTCGTCGTCATCGGTGTTCTTGGCCGATATCAGGACCACGCGGTCACCCTTCGATATCGTGCCCCCCGTGTTCTTGGTGGCGTCCACAGGGATGTATGCGAACGCGTTTGGGAGCAGCATGTAATTATACACAGGTATTACTCTGATCAAATCTCAAGACCTCGATTGTTCTCCTACGTGTTTCTACCCATAAAAAACTAGCTATGTTAGTGCGCAGAGCGTCAAGTCACGGTCGGGATGGGATCGACGGCGGCCAGGTTGCATTGTTTTCCGATTCGACCCACATCTGGACATCCCGTGAAACTGTACCAATAGGGGTGCATCCGTCCCGTTCTGCTGCCCGCAATACCGCCTTATATGTCTAAACACATCGACCCCGCATGACCAGCAGGGTAGACAGGGTCGGTGAACTCACGATGGGTGCCGAGGATTCGGCTTTCTTCGCCAAGGGAAAGTTGAAGGACGACGGTTTCCTGGTGCTCAAGGGTTCCCGCATATCCGAAAAGACCGGCAGGATGTTCGAGACGACCGATCTGGCGGATCTCCGTCGCGGACTCATAGACAAGGGTATCGTCGCGGACCGCATTTTCACAGAGGATTACCTCTTTTCCTCGCCGAACGACGCCGCCGCGGTCGTGTACGGTACCATTTGTTCCGGAGGGCTGATGTGGGTGCTGGACGACGGGACCCCCTTGGCCAACATCCTCAAGGATTTGCGCAGGGGAAAGATCTGATCGGTACGGTGTCTTCGAACCGAAGGCCTTCCTGACTGAACCGAGGAGTTCCGCCAGGTTGTCCTCCCTGTTCGCGGCAAGGATGGGGCAGGGTCTGTCGAAAACGACGTCACCATCCAAGGAGCATCTGCACCCGCCCGCCTACTTCACGCAAATCAATGCTGCGGCGTGGTCCCAAGGCGACAGGCGTATCTCGAAGTACAGGTCGATCGCACCCTGGGCCAGGAGGCACAGTTCCAGTGCGGCCGTGCCGATCCTGCGGATGTCGTTGCACCTGCGGTACATGTCCCTGCTGACTTCGAAGCAGCCTTCCGACAGCTCCTTTCCGTACGCGCACCACGCCGTGGCGAACATGCAGTCCGGCAACGGACGGTCGGAAACGTGTATCCGCTTCCCGTTGAGGTAGGCGCCCTCCCCGGTCACGGCGCTGTAGACGTCCCCGGTGAAGGGGTTGTGCACTACTCCCAGACGGGGTTCGCCGTCGACGAATAGCGCC
>JAFVET010000052.1 GCA_017475875.1 Candidatus Methanomethylophilaceae archaeon | reverse complement strand
TCCGGTATGGAACTCACCTTCGAACCCGTGGACGACGACGTCCCCGCCGTATCCCTGGTCGAGTCCCTCGGCCCTGATTATCATTCCAACACCCTCCCGTTCCTGCGCGTTATGAGATATATGAAGAATACTCCTCCGAGGAGGTACATGATCACACCCACCGGGATCTCGATGGGGGCCAGGATCGTGCGGGACACCGTGTCGGAAACGAGCAGTATGAGCGCTCCGAGCACACCCGACACGGGCACCAGGAACCGCTGGTCGTTGCCGATGATCATCCTGCAGATGTGCGGGGCCATGAGGCCTATGAAACCTATGATCCCGGTGAACGCGAGACAAGTGGAAGCAGCCAACGTGATGATGATCAGCGACCTCCTGCGGAACCTTTCCACATCGACCCCGAGGGTCTTGGCTACGTCGTCCCCGGCGGTTATCGCGTTGAAAACCTGGGAGTCCTTGATTATGAGGATCGAACACACGGCCACCACGGGGAGGGCTATGACGACGGCCTTCCAATCGACCTCCCACATCCTTCCCATCAGCCATCCGGTTATCCCGCGGAGGGAGTCGTCGCCCGATACGTATTTGAGGGCGGTGATCCCGGCCTGGAAGAGGTACCCTACGATCACCCCGGTGAGGATGACCACGGAACGGCTTGTGTTCATACGCTTGCCGATCACGAGCACGACGACGGTGCTCAGCAGACCGGTCGCGAACGCCAGGACCGTGACGAAGATGTTCGACAACGTGAACTCCATTCCCAGAAATGTCACGCCCATGGCGTACGATCCGCCCAACAGGGCGGGGCCGAGAACGATCCCGACGGCGGCACCGAATCCGGCCGCCGACGAGAGACCGAGGGTGAACGGGCTGACGAGCGGGTTGCGGAGGGTGCTCTGCATGACCGTCCCGGCTATGGCGAGTGAGAAACCGGCGAGTATCGCCATCACGACGCGCGGTGCGTAGAGCTCGATCACCACGGGACCCTGCCACCTACCGGCGGGTTCGAAGATGTCGGGGAAGAGGGCGTTCCCTATCGAAACCAGCATGTCCGGGAAGCTCACCATCTCCGACCCGATGCAGAGTCCCGCGACGGCCGTCACGGCGAGCAGGGATATGGTTGACAGGAGGAAGAGTCTCCGCTTCCGCTTCTGAGCCCCGTATACCGATTTGACATCCATCTGTCGCACCTGTCGGGGCACCCTCCTCAGAGGTTGGGGTATGTGAGGTCGTCCATCGATATGTGGAGACCGAACATGGAATTGTAGTCGGTGAGGACCTTGGTGACCGAGAGCCCGTCGTCCCCGTTCAGGATATTGCTGCAAGCCACCAATCCCGCGAAACACCTCGGTCCCGCGAAAAGCTGGCTGCACAGAACGTGGACGTCGCCGTCGCGGACCGCGGACACGGTACCGAAACCGGTGCGGGAACAGATCTCGTTGTAGATGTTCTCCGCCCCGCCGTCCACCATGTTGGCCAGGGTCTGCGTCTTGATTATCACATCGGGGTTCTTGCCGACGACCCATGCGGGACTCACGGTGGCGCTGGCCTGCTCCTTGTATATCAGGTCGGCACCGGCCTGGAGAGCCAGGACGGAGTATGTGGAACTGAGCCCCATGGCGTACATCGAGCTGAAGGATTCCATGTAGACCGTCTTCTTCGAATCGCTGGAACCTGCGGCCTTCGAAACCTGTTCCACGATATCATCGTAGTATCCGCAGTACTTCTCTGCTAGTTCCTCCTGTCCGAATATCTTGCCGAGTGCCGTTATCTCCTGCTTTATGGTCGACACGTTGGAGCACTGGAGGCTGACGTACGGGAGGTGGAGGGAATCGAGTTTCTCGGCGACCGCGGTCTGGGTCCCGTAATGGATGATGAGATCAGGATCCAGCTTGAGGATGGCGGCCATGTCCGGATTGTTGAAATTGCCGATGTCCTTGGCGTTGACGAAGTATTCCGCCTGATCGGCGTTAGTCTTGGAGGAATTGGTCACGGCCACGACCCTGTCCGTCTGCCCGAGCAACATCAGCGCCTCGCATGCGTACGTACTGAGACATACCACCCTTTCGGGCTTGTATTTGACCGTCTTGGTCACACCGAGGTTGTCCGTTACGGTGACCTGCGTGATCCCGTCGGGTTCATCGCTCCCAGTGGGGACGTAATCGACCTGAGAACCTTCGTCTGCGGTTCCGGAACCGTTGTTCAACAGAAAGATGGCGGAGATTCCGACCGCGATTGCGACGACCGCGACCGTTACCGCCAGGATCTTGTTGTCCATGGACCCTAGACTCCTGCACCGTATATGAATGTTATTAATCATTCAAGCGTGTTACTTTTAGACTAATTCACTACTTGGATATGACACCATTCTGATTGCTACTCGGAGAAACGACGAAACACCTGGTCGGACATGAAAAGATTGATGGTCGATGATTCGAAGGGGACGTTTTTATTTTCGATGCCGGAACCGTGTCGACACCCGTCACGAGTATTTACGGAGTGAAGGCAAACGATGAATACCCACAGTAGGATTCCGAAGCGGTATCATGGGACTTTTTTCCAAGAAGAACGAAACCCAGAAAAACGAGCCTGAAAAGAAAACGACGGCGGAGAAGAAGCCTGCGACGGAGAAGACTTCCGACGATTCCAAGAAAGGCCACTCCAACACGTCGTATTTCGTATCGCCGCATCCTGACGGCGGGTGGCAGGTCAAGAAGGCCAACGCGAAGAAGGCGTTGAAGAGGTTCGACACCAAGACCGAAGCCGAGGATTACGCCAAAAAGGTAGCCAAGAACCAAGGCACGAGCGTCGTCCGCCAGAAGAAGGACGGGAAGATACAGAAAAAGAAGCGAGGGGGGTTCCCCTCGGTTCAGCAATAAGTCACTTTGTCGCTGTCGAGGACCTCGTTCCAGAGCCTTATTGTCTCCTGGGCGTCCTCCTCGTCCATGATCTGGATGGCGAAACCCGCATGGACTACGGCCCATTCCCCGACGGACGCGTCGACCATCGAGACGTTGGCCTTGCGGGTGACCCCGCCGAAGTCCACGTCAGCCATGTCGCCGTCTATACGGACGATCTTTCCCGGTACTGCAAGACACATTCTATCACTCCGAAATAATCGATATTATGGCCTCCGCGGGCTGTCCGTCCGCGTCGGAAAGAGCCTTGATGGCACGGTCGCGGTCGCAACCGGTCTGAGACATGACGAGTTCTATGTCCTCGTCCGGGTAGGTGACGGGCACGACGACCTCCCCTCCCTCGGAATGGGGGACCACGATCTCGGTCCCTGAAACCTGGTAGCTCTTGCTCCCAGGCATCTCGACGCACACGACGTCGGCGTCGCGGATGACGATGTCGTCCCCTTTGGTACGGATAACGACCTCGATGACGTCCTCGACGTTCGTCTGCTTGATGCCCATCTTCTTCATGGCCTGTTTCATCTGACGGTCGTTCATCCTCATTCCGGACATGTTCCACCCCTATCTGTTTCTAGTTCTTAACTGAGCGCATCGGTTACGGCCGATTTCAACCCGTCCATGACCTCTGACGGCCCGTGACCTGACACACCGCCCTGCGCGAAATCTGGTTTGCCGCCGCCCCTGCCGCCGAAACGGGGCAGGACCGATGACATCACCGCCTTGCAGTCGACCTTGGGACATCCGGACACGAGAACCACGGAAATGTTCTCGCCGACGTTCAGCACCGCACCGACCGCACCCTCGGAGCGTATCCTGTCGCAGTAGGCGTTGATGGCGTCGCGGTCCGCACCGTATACGACCGGGGTGTAGACGTCCACCCCACCGATCTGTTCCGGAACGGCACAGGAGAGCATGGTCGAGGCGCACTCCTTCAGGGCCTTCCTGGCCGTCTCGAGTTCGCGACGGGTGTTGACGATAGCCTTCGGAAGGTCGTCCTGCCCGCATCCGGACAGGTCCACCGCCTCCAACGCCAGCGCCGACAGCTTGACCGCGGCGTCCTTGGCCTGGTCACCGACCTTGAAATGCACGGCGACGCCGTCCTTCCCTGCGGACACCTTCTTGTCGACCACCAGAAGCTCCAACTCGGAGGTTTCCATCACGTGGACCCCGCTACAGGCGGAGAGGTCTATGTCGCCTATCGCGACGACGGAGATCTGTTCGTCCTCCCCGATGCGGTCGAGCTTTATCCTGACCTTCTCCAGGTCTGGGTCGTCGCGGTCCATGATACTCTTGGTGACGGTCAGATTGTCCCTGATGGCCTGGTTGGCGAACTCCTCGGCCGCACGGATCTGCTCCCAGGTGAGGTCGTGGTTGACGATCACGTACTTCGATTCCGGGGAGATGTAGATCTTGACCACCTGGAGGTCGGGACACTGCCTGTGGAGCGCGCAGAAGAGCAGGTGCTCGCCGGTGTGGCCCTGCATCAGGCCGTAGCGGCGGTCCCAGTCCACGCTGCACCAAACCTTCTCGTTGACCTTCAGATTGTTCCCGGGGACCACGTGGACGACCTCGTCGCCCTTGTAATACACCTCGGTGACACGGAATTCGCGGATGGAACCGGTGTCGCACACCTGTCCGCCTCCGCCAGGGTAGAATGCGGTAGTGTCCAGGACGACCTTGTCGCCGTCCACCGATTTCACGAACGCCTCGAACTCGAAGACGTATCCATCCTGCCTGAAGACCTCGTCTGCCATCGGTATGGGATTCAGGGAACTACTATAAACGGGTGATGGGGAAGGGACGTCCTCCGTCGCGGAGGGCCAAACCATTAAAACACGGTTCATGTTCTTCGTTCGGAGGATAGGATGGCCGACAAGGGACTCGACGAGTTGGACAAACGCATCATCGAACTCATGAGCAGATCCAGCGCCGGCTCGTCCAGACAGCTCGCCAAGATGCTCGACATCCACCCGACCACGTTCATGCAGAGGGTCAAGAACCTCGAGTCAAAGGGCGTCATAAACGGATACCGCGCGAGCGTCGACTACATGGCCCTCGGTTTCGACTACATGGGCCTGGTCAACATATACGCCGACCACGGCCTGTCCGTGTCGCGCATAGCCGAGATCCCCCAGGTGATATCGGTGTTCGAGGTCACCGGGGACAGCGACTGCGTGGCGTGGATCGCGTGCACCGACCGCGACGAGTTCTCGGAGGTCGTCAAACAGATCAACTCAATGGAAGGCGTCCGCAAGACCAACACCTCCGTCATTCTCGGCATCCCCAAGGATCCCTTCGACTACGTCCCGCCCCTGGTGTGAGCGTCTGGCACCGTCAACTGTCGCGCGCTCGCGTTCTTTATTTATATGGGCGGTCGATTGGTCCCCTCATATAAAGGTGCTCAGAATGAGAAGAACGAACACATGCGGAGAGCTCAGGACTTCCGACTTGGGCAAGAAGGTCTGCCTGCAGGGATGGATTAGATTCTCAAGGGACCACGGCGGAGTCGCTTTCATAGACCTGGCCGACCGTTACGGCATCACGCAGGTCGTGTACGACCCCGAGGACCTTCCCGAAGGAACCGACAGGTCCGCTCTCGAGAAGACCATCGCCTCGTTCTCGCGTGAATCGGTCATATCCATCGACGGAGTCGTGCGCAAGAGGGTCGAGGGTACGGCAGATGCCAGGAACCCCACCGGGGAGATCGAGGTGCTCAGAACCGGTGCCGAACTGCTAAACAAGTCCGACGCACCCCCGTTCGAGCTCGGAGACCAGAAGGAAGGCGTGCTCCCCAACGAGGACGTCCGCCTGAAGTACAGGTACCTCGACCTCAGGAGGACCGAGATGGTCCAGGCCATGGTGTTCAGGAGCAAACTCGTCCACCTGGCCAGGCAGTACCTCGAACAGAACGGTTTCCTCGAGATTGAGACACCCATCCTCGGAAGGTCCACCCCCGAGGGTGCCAGGGACTACATCGTCCCGTCCCGTATCCACCCTGGAACGTTCTACGCCCTGCCCCAGTCGCCGCAGCAGTTCAAGCAGATGCTGATGGTCGCCAGCATGGACCGCTACTACCAGGTCGCCAGGTGCTTCCGCGACGAGGACTCCCGTAAGGACCGCCAGCCAGAGTTCACCCAGCTCGACCTGGAGATGTCCTTCGTCGACATGAAGGACATCCAGGACATGATGGAGGGGCTCGTCTCCTTCATCTGGAAGGGACTCTACGGAAAGGATCTCCAGACACCGTTCCCCCACATCGGTTACCGCGACGCCATGGAGAGGTTCGGTTCCGACAAGCCCGACATGAGGTACGGCCTCGAATTCGTGAAGCTCACCGACGTCGTGAAGGACGCGCCCTACAAGATCTTCCAGAACATCCTCGCCAACGGAGGCATCGTCGCGGGAATCAACCTGAAGGCGGACATCGCAGGCGAGAAGGTCGGGAGGAACGACGTCGACCGTTACATCGCATACGCGAAGAAGGTCGGACTCGGAGGACTGACCTGGATGAGGTGCGAGAACGGAAAGCTCGAGAGCAACATCGTGAAGTACTTCACACCCGAGATCCTGGAGAACATCAAATCCACCATGGGTGCCGAGGAAGGGGACCTCCTGTTCATCATCGCCGGTCCGTGGAAGGCCACGTACGAGGGCGGAGGGTTCCTCAGGAAGAAGATCGCCGAGGACCTCGACCTCGTCCCCAAGGACGTGTTCCAGTTCTTCTGGATGGACCAGTGCCCGATGTACGAGGTCGACCCCGTCTCCGGCAAGTGCGACGCGTTCCACCACCCGTTCGTCCTCCCCCAGGGGGACCCGTCCGACAAGGACGTCGGCGGAGCGTGCTTCGTCCTCTGCCTCAACGGCAACGAACTCGGTTCCGGATCGCTCCGTATCCACAACCGCGAGACGCAGATCGCGGTTCTCCACAAACTCGGACTCGACGACGAGAGGATCGAAAGGAACTTCGGATACTTCGTGGAGATGCTGGGATACGGTGCGCCGCCCCACGGTGGAATCGCCATCGGTATCGACAGATTGGTGGCCATCCTCCTGGACAAGGACTCCATCAGGGACGTCATCGCGTTCCCCAAGAACAAGCGTGCGATATCCCTCCTCGACGGCTCGCCGTCGAAGGTCGACGAGGACAAGCTAGAGGAGCTACAGATCCTCTCGCTCGCAGGTGACCTCGACATCGGGGACATCGACGTAGACGAGAACCAGGAATGAACGGTGTACGGGCCGGCTGTGCCGACCCGTCACCTCTTCTCTTACAACTTACAATATACATTATATTATGCGCCATATTGTTCGTAACATAAATTTAGGATATCCTAAACTTAATATAACCCTATTGCGTTGTCATCTTCAGTGACATCGCCGGAAGGCGGGCCGGGAAGGTACACGCCCGGCCTATTCTCATTTCCATATCAGTTACATGCGCGAAGGACACCTCTCCTGAGGACCTCCTCCTTGACAGCACGGCAGGAACCGGTAGCCGTCGGCGAATACACGTCACACCCTATGTCCCTCGCCACCGATTCCGAGACGGGGGAACCGCCCACGTTCAGTACGACCCGTTCCAAACCCAAATCGTCCATCCTCGAACGGAGTCCCTTGACCTGCGGGAGGTCGTAGGTGGCCTGGACCGATACGCACAGCGCCGTCACCTCCGGATCCGAACAAAGCTCGAGGATCCGGTCCATCGACGTGTAGCGTTCCACCACCGTGACCTCGAACCCGACGATTCCCAAGATGGTGGACATCAGATCCCTGCCCTCGGTGTGCATGGCGAAGCATGCGACCACGACCCTGCCGAGTTCGGGATCCTTCGAGCAATCACCCAACTCCTCCTTCGCCCTCGCGACCGCCCTGATGAAGTACATGAGCGGATACCTTCCGCCCTCGTAACGGTCCAACAATCCGTTCATCCTGACATCGGCCTCGGAGAGGCGGGAATCGGTCATGAATACGAATCCATCTCGCCGAACATAATTGTTCTGGATTTGGAAGTAGATTATTTAGGATTACTTAAATAATTTATAGCTTGCCTGAATATTCCAATCGGATACACCGTCCAGGTGATGTGAGCGGACTTGCCAGGATTCAAGATAGTGTTCTTTTCGATTCAGAGCGTCGACGCGGGTACGATGGAGGGTCCTGCGACAGACCTGAGGGATGCGATCGGTACGGAAGTGGAACTGTACACGGCCAACTACGCCGAGGTCAACGACGACCCCCTTCTGTACCGGGAGCTGGTGGAGCACACGTCGGCTGCCGATTTCGTCTACATACGGAGCATGACCGACGTCCACCGCTTCCGCAAGTTCGACCAGTACGAGGCGCTGCTGAGGTCGTGCGACGCCACGGTGATGCTACTGTCGCTGAATCTGGAGATCACGATGCAGTACCGCTACCTGTTCCGTGGCGGCGACGAGGATTTCCTCCGCATGCGCAGGTACACCCTCGAGAGGACCAGGAACAACGACCTGGGATTCCTGGTGCTCGCTGCAAGGTTCTGTGGGTTCACTGACATGGAACCATCAGAACCAGAGGTGCAGAGGCCCAACGGGATATATCACAAGAGGTTCGACCACGAGATACCCCTCGAAGACTACCTCGCTACACTCAGGGAGGGTGTCCCCACCGTGGGAATCATAATCCCCCAGACCCTCTGGACCTTCGGCAACCTAGACCACGTCGACGCTCTGACCGAGGAACTCGAACGTCAGGGCATGAACGTGATACCGGCGTTCTTCAGGTTGGAGGACATCGGCGACGAGAGCGACCCGGTGAAGGTCCTGTCCAAATACTTCGTCGACGGGGAAAGGGTCCGCATCGACGTCGTCATCACGTTGGCCTCGTTCTCGCACCTCCTCGGATCGCGCAAGGGCAACTCCGACGAGGACTATTACTTCCGGAAGGTGCTCAACGTGCCCGTACTCTACGCCATGACCCTCAACGGAGACTACCACGACTACGGCGAGGACCTCGTGGGAATGGGCAAGGAGGACATGATCTCCAACGTCATCTATCCCGAGTTGGACGGGTGCATCGACACCGTACCGATCGCCTACACCCCGAAACGCGGAGGACCTAAACGCGCCGTCCCGATAACGGACCGCATCGAACACCTGGCGGACATGGCCCGGATGTGGGGGTCGCTCCGTTCGAAACCACCTTCGGAGAGGAAGGTGGCTATCCTGCTGTACCAGCACTCCCCCAACTCAGGCAACATCGGCGCGGCATCCGGCCTCGACACGATCGAGAGCGTCAGGAACATCCTTCTGGCCATGAGGGACGGTGGGTACACCATCGGCGACGTACCGGACACCGGTCGCGAACTCGTAGAGATGATACTGGGCAACGTCACCAACGACCTCGACGGCATGTCCACAGAATCGATCAAAAAACTGGCCGCGGGGCGCGTCCGCGTGAGGGACTACAAAACGATCTACCAACAAGTCCCCGAGTACGACCGCACCATGATGGAGAAGGACTGGGGCGCTCCCCCGGGAGAGGTCGGGACCATCGGCGACGAGTTCATCATGCCCGGGATACGCTTCGGGAACGCGCTGGTAAGTTACCAACCGATCCGCGGATGGGCGGACCGTATCGCGGAGAACTATCACGACCCGGTCCTCTTCTCCACGCACCAGTACCTCGCGTTCTACAGATGGCTCAAGGACGTCTTCCAAGCCGACGCCATAGTCCACGTCGGCACACACGGCACCCTCGAATGGCTTCCAGGGAAGAACGTAGGTCTTTCCCGTTCCTGCGACCCCGACCTCGTGCTGCAGGGGATACCGGACGTGTACCCGTACATCGTCGACAACCCCGGGGAGGGGATGCAGGCCAAGAGGAGGGGAGAGGCCGTCCTGATAGCGCACATGTGCCCCGCACTCGCCAGGGCTGACTCATATGGGGAGTTGGACGAGGTCAACACCGAGATACAGGCGTTCTTCAAGTTCCGTAACGGGAGTTCGGCCGATTTGAGGGAGTCGCTGGTACGCAACGTATTCGATGCCGCCCAGAGGACCAGCATGCTGAAGGACGTGGGATTCGAATCGGACGAATATCCCGGAACCGAGGAGTTCGAGCCGTACGTCTTCAAGCTGCACGACTACATCAGCCAGCTCAAGGACGCCCTGATCCGTTCGGACCTGCACATACTGGGGGCCGTCCCGGCCGGGGACCATTTCGACGAGATGGTGTACTGCCTGTCCAGGATGGACAACGGGAACGTCCGCTCCCTCCGCGACTCCTACTGCGGATATCGTGGAGTGGACATCCAAGCCTGCATCGACGACCCGTCGCGCGTTCTCCCCGACGGGGAACTCGCTAGCGAGGTAGCAGACCGCATGGACGCGGAGGAAAGGTCGTTGATCCACAGGATGCGGGAACTCGGATACGACCAGGACGAAGTCTTGAATGAAGTGGAGGAGGAACACGGTCCCATTCCCGACGACCTCCGCGGATCGATCGCCTACATATGCGGGACCCTGGTCCCCAACATCCGTCGCATGGGCGACGAGATCGACAACCTCATGGACGCCCTCGACGGGGAGTTCGTCCTGCCCGCCCCCGCAGGTGCACCGTCCCGCGGGAACGCGGACGTGCTACCGATGGGCAGGAACTTCTACGGAACCGACCCACAGTCGGTTCCGACACGCTCGGCATGGGACATCGGCCGCATGATGGCCGACCAGATGATATCGCGTTACTCTGACGAGCGCGGCGAATACCCGCGTCACATCGGATTCGTGATATGGTCCACAGATGTTATGAAGACGGGAGGGGAGGACGTCGCATACATCCTGTGGCTCCTCGGGGTGAGACCGGTTTGGACCCGCACCGGGGGCAAGGTCGTCGGCCTCGAGGTGATCCCGCTAGAGGAACTGGGACGCCCCCGCCTGGACGTCACCGTGAGCATCACCGGGCTTTTCAGGGACACGTTCCCGAACCTCATCGACCTCATAGACGAGGCGGTCTGTCTGGTCGCGGATCTGGACGAGGACGACGCGGACAACTGCCTCGCGGCCAACCTCAGGAAGGACATCGTCGACGGAATAGCCGAAGGCCTCTCTCCGGACGAGGCGAGACGCCGCAACTCCGTCCGCATATTCGGATCCCCCCTGGGGGCTTACGGGACCGGTGTCAACAAGATGATCAACAACAGCGGCTGGAAGACCGTCGAAGATCTGGCGGACATGTATACGGACTGGATGTCCAACGGATACTCCAGAGGATCCTTCGGCGTGAAGATGAAGACCGAGTTCGTCAGACAGTTCCGCGACGTGGACGTTTCCGTCAAGAACATGCCCGACCGCGAGATCGACCTCCTGGACTGCGACGACTACTACTCCTACCTAGGTGGGATGAACGCGTTCATCCGCACCTACGGGAAGGAGACGGCGATCTCAGTCATGGGGGACTCCTCCGACCCGAAGAAGTTGAAGCTCAGGGAGACCAGGGAGGAACTCAGGTACGTCTTCCGCAGCAAGATATTGAACCCGAAGTTCGTAAGCGGGCTCAAGGAGCACGGCTACAGGGGAGCGGCCAACATCTCGATGATAACCGAGTACACGATGGCCTGGGGCGCCACCTCCGACGCCGCCGAGGAATGGATGTACGAGGGACTCACCGACAGATACCTCCGGGACGAGGACACCCTCGAGTGGATGAAAGACGTCAACCCCCACGCCCTGATGCACATGATCGAGCGCCTGCAGGAGGCGATCGACCGCGGTCTGTGGGATGCCAAGGACGAGTACAGGGAGACGATAAGGGACCTCTTCCTGGAGACCGAGGAACTCATCGAGGAGATCACGGACAGGTGACCGCGATGGTTGGCGACACGTTCCGGGCCGTATACGTATCGGTGCAGACCCAAGGGGCAAAGACCGTCCTGAAGGTGAAGGACGAAGTCGAAAAAGACGTCGGCAAACGGATCGAGATAATGGCCGTAGGCTCCGCCGACGTCGACGACGACGTGATGCTCTTCAAGGAACTCTGCGATTTCACCATGAATGCGGACTTCGTGTTCATCCGCTACATGACAGACATAGACAGGTTCAATAGGTTCAGGAAATACGAGAGGATCCTATTCGAATCGGGTGCCAACGTGTTCGCGTTCACCAAGGACGTCGAAGTCAACAACATGCTCAGATACCTCTTCAAGGGGACCGACGAGCAGTTCGGAAGGCTGAGGGAGTACGCGGCCAACAAGGGACGGGAGAACGATGCCGCCATGCTCCGCTGCATCCTGTACATGAGCGGGTTCACCGACCTGGAACCTCCGGATCCCGTCCCGCAACTGGCGAACGGGATATACCACCCGTCCATGCCCGAGGACGTCTCGTGCAGGGAGTTCCACAAGAGCCTGTTACCGGACCGCCCCACTGTCGGGATAATCTTCTCCGCGATCTATTGGCAATACGGGAACCTGGAGCACATCGATGCGCTGATACGCTCGGTGGAATCGGCGGACATGAACGCCATCCCGATGTTCTATGCCGGCCACGGGAAGTCGGACGAGGGCGTGACCGCACTTCCAGACGTACTTCGGAGATACTTCACGGAGAACGGAAAGGTGCTGGTCGATGCCGTCATCGCCAGTTATTCCCTCTCCTACCTGTCTTCAGACGAGACTTGGCGCACCTCTGCGGAGAAGAGCCTGATGCGCAACATCCTCAACGTACCGGTGCTGGAGGGGGTCGTGTTCACGGGGGATTACGGGGATTTCGAGAAAAATCCGCTCGGTCTGAGCAAGAAGGACCTCCCGCTCTTCGTGGATTATCCCGAACTCGACGGGTACATCGACGGTTTCCCCATAGGGTACGTTCCCGCGGGATCGGGCGGAAGGGTCACCGCCATTCCCGAGAGGATAGACCACCTCGTCAAACTGACGAAAGGATGGGCCAGGCTGAGGTCCATCCCACCTTCGCAGAGGAAGGTGGCCATCCTGATCTACCAGAACAACGCCAACTCCGGGAACATAGGTGCCGCCATGGGGCTCGATTCCATCGAGAGCCTCGCAGACATACTGAAGAGGTTGAGATCCGAAGGATACACGGTCGACAGGGTCCCCGATGGAAGCGCGGAGATGATGTCGATGATCCTGGACAACGTCACGAACGATCTGGACGGGATGTCCTCCACCACTCTGCGCGAACGTGCCGTGGAACTCGTCCCGAAGAAGGAATACGCGAAATTGTTCGCATCCATCCCCGAATTCGACAGGAGGAAGATGGTCCAGGACTGGGGCGACCCGCCGGGGACGTTGTCCGTGGACAGGGACGACATCGTCATCCCCGGGATAATCGACGGAAACGTGTACATCGGCTACCAACCGCTCCGCGGTACCGCCGAGAAGATGGCGGAGAACTACCACGACCCGGTCCTGTTCGCACAGCACCAGTATCTCCAGTTCTACCGCTGGCTCCAGAACGGATTCGGTGCGGACATGGTCATCCACCTCGGGACCCACGGGTCGCTGGAATGGCTCCCGGGACAGAACACAGCGTTGTCGTTCACCTGCGATCCCGACCTGGTGTTGGACGGGGTGCCCAACCTGTACCCGTACATCATAGACGACCCGGGAGAGGGGATCCAGGCCAAGAGACGCTCGCAATCCGTCCTCGTCAGCCACATGCCGCCGGCACTGGCCAGGGCCGACGCATCCGAGGACATGGACAGGATCCTCGTCCTGATCCAGGAATACCACAAGGTCCGTGCCGCGGACGACGGCAAGAGGCAACAGGTAGTATCCAGAATATACGAGATGGCGAAGGATCGCGGGTTCCTGAACGACTTGGGACTCGCGGATGCCGACGACCCCGGTGCGGACGGGTTCGAGGAATACGTGGTTCCGTTGCATGACTACATCAACCGTCTCAAGGACGCATTGGTGAGATCGGACCTGCACGTGTTCGGAAAGGTTCCTAACGACGACCACCTCGAGGAGATGGTCTACTCCATGATGCGCCTCGACAACGGTGATGTGAGGTCCCTCCGCGACTGCATCGCCGAGAGCATGGGATACCGTATCGACGACCTCCTGGACGATCCGTCCGCACGCACATCCGACGGCGAGACGTACGGTTCGCTGCTGGACAGGATCGACCGCCTGTGCATGGACTCCGTCAGGATATGCAGGGAATCCGGTTTCGACTCCGAAACATCCCTGAAAAGAATCGGTGGAATGGTCGACTGCTCGCCAGATCTGGAGCGGTCGGTTGAATACATGTGCGGAACCCTGGCACCGAACATACTCCTCATCAGGGAGGAGATGGACCATCTGATGGATGGCATCGACGGGCAGTACGTCCTTCCCGGACCTTCAGGGGCACCGACCCGGGGCAACGCGGACATCCTCCCGACCGGCAGGAACTACTACGGTCTCGATCCGTCGTCCATTCCCAGCCGCTCCGCCTACGATGTGGGTAAAAAGATGGCGGAACAGACCATCCGGAAGTACATCGATGAGAAGGGAACGTTCCCGAGACAGATGGGCATCGTCATCTGGGCGACCGACATCATGAAGACGTACGGTGACGAGGTGGGCTACATCCTCTGGTTGCTCGGTGTCAGGCCTGTCTGGTCGCCCACTGGCGGACAGGTAACGGGGATTGAAGTCGTGCCGCTCGACGAACTCGGGCGCCCCAGGGTCGATGTGACAGTGAACATAACCGGGCTGGTGCGCGACGTGTATCCGGTTCTGATAGACCTGATCGACGAGGCCGTGAGGACGGTCGCCGACCTTGACGAATCGGACGAGGACAACGCGCTGGTCGCCAACCTCCGGAAAGACATAATCGACGGCATGGCATCCGGATTGGCACCCGACGAGGCCCGTCGCAGGAACACTGTACGCATATTCGGGGCTCCTGCGGGATCGTACGGCACCGGTGTGGGGGCGCTCATCGAGTCATCGGCTTGGAAGACCACCCGGGACATAGCCGACGTGTACGCCACATGGACCAGCTACGGTTATTCCAAAGGACGTTACAGCGAGCATCTGGGGGAAGAGTTCGCGAGGAACATGGGCAGAGTCAACGTCACGGTAAAGAACATGCCGGACCGTGGGACAGACATAGTCGATTGCGACGACATCTACTCATATCTCGGAGGAATGAACGCATACGTCCGTACCTACGGAGACGCGGATGCCATGAGCATTATCGGGGACAGTTCCAACCCCAAGCGCACCGAAGCGCGCAGCGCCAGGGAGGAATTACGCTACGTTTACCGCTCCAAGGTACTGAACCCCAAGTTCATCAGAGGGATGATGGAACACGGATACCGCGGTGCCGCGAACATGGCCAACATCGCCCAGTACACCCTCGGTTGGGCTGGAACGTCCGATGCGGCCGAGGATTGGATGTACGAACAGCTCACTGACCGTTACCTCCTGGACGAGACCGTCCACGAATGGATGATGGACGTCAACCCGTATGCGGTGAAGAACATGCTCGACCGTCTGGAGGAGTGCATAGCGAGAGGACTGTGGGACGCTTCCGACGAGTACAGGGACAAGTTGAAATCGCTCTATATGGAGATCGAGGAACGCATAGAGGAACTCACCGACAGGTGAGCCGCTTGAATCGGAACATCGTATGAACCGGGTATCCCGAATAGCCGGTAGTTAAAAGGAGAGAGAAAGGAAAAAGGGGGTTTCCCCCCGGTTTTCATCAGCGCCTGGACTTGGGCTTGCCGAAGTTCTTGACGGGCTTGCGGTAGATCCAGATCGCGAACAGGATCAGGACGATGACACAGAGGATCACAAGGGCCTCGATGAGGGTGTAGCTGTTGTCACCCACATAGAAGGTGTACTTGTTATCGAGTCCGCTGATCATCTGACCGTTGGCCGCGGCGATGTAGTACTCGTGCTCTCCCTTCGCCGGGTCGGCGATCCAGTCGTAGGACACGGAAGCGGTTCCGTCTCCGGCGACGGAGAAGGTCGCGTAGCTGTCGTCGTACTTCTGACCGTCGATGTAGAAGTACACTCCTCCGGACATCTCGATCGCATCGTCGGTGGAGATGGTGATCTTGAGGTTGATCGGATTCACCGCCTTGAAGGTGAACTCCTTGTCCTCGGATCCCTCGACCTTCTTGGTCTCTCCGTCCTCGGTGTAGGTGATGTTGTGCTTGAAGGTCACGACGAGCTTGTAGGTGCCCTCGTCCTTCGGAGCGGTGACCGTCAGAGACTTCTCCACGTTGTCGTCGAGGCTGCCGGTAGAGGGACTGACGGAACTGGACTGGGTGTTTCCACGGGTGTCCGTAACCTTGGCTTCGTAGGTCAGCCTCTTGGTGAGACTGGTCTTGTCGTCGTAGTCGGTGAATGAGTAGAGGATCTTGAAGGTCCCGGTCTTGCTCACCTGGATGACGGACTGGTCCGCGTCTATGTTCGTTACCGTCTGTGCGTCCGACTCGGCGGCGGGGATGGCCACGAGGGCCGTCACCGCCACCAGGGCGAACACTGCGAAGAATGCGTTCAGTTTTTGCGTGAGAACACCCCCCTCTTGCTAGCCATCCAGGCAACCAGGATGAGAAGAACGATGATCACTCCGATCATGATCCAGATTCCAACCGGCATGCCAGACAGGCTGTTGTAGATGTTGGTTCCGCTTGCGACCGCGGAGTCCTCGTTGACGGTGACCGTCGGAGTGTCCGTGGTCTTGCTGTAGATGGTGCTGCCGTCCTGGACGATCGAGTAGGTGATCGCAGGGGTGGCGGGCGCCTGGTCTCCGCCGTTGGTGGGCATGAGACAGATGTAGTACACGTTGTCCTTGTTGCCGTAGACCTTGACCGCATCGCCGGGGGCGACGGAGAGCATCTGCTCCTCGGAGAGGATGCTCACCTGGAACCCGCTGACGGGGTTGACGTTGAACGAGACGTTCTTGGTGTCGTCGTTGGGGTTGTTGATCGTCACGGCGTACATGAATCCGTAGATGGAGACCTTGTCCTTGGCGGCCTTGTCGTCACCGGACTCGTAGACCTTGAGGGCCTTCGAACCGGTGGAGGTGAAGACTGGGTCGCTGAGGTCGAGGGTCACGCTGTTGGCTCCGGAAAGGTCCCTGAGGGTCAGGTCGAATCCGTCCGAGGCGGTACCGACGTGGGACGCGTCGTAGTATCCGACGACGTTCATCATGGCCCCTCCCTGGGGAGCGGCGACGATGCTGGGCAGGGTGTCGAGCCTGAGTGCGGAACCGGGGATCACGGTGTAGGTCGTGGACCTATCGGTCTTGTTCTCGATGTTGATGGTCAGCTGGATCTTTCCGTTGCCGAACGTGTAGCTGCCGACGGTCGCAGTGAACGCATCGTTGGTGTACTCCTCGGGGTCGGAACCGGACACGGACAGGGAGACGTTCCTGACCTGTCCGTCGGCCAGACCGGTGAAGGTCTGGGAACCGGACATCTTCACGAGGTTTCCGGCGACGGTCTGCTCGACCTCTGCGGTGAAGGTGGCGGAGGTGGCGGTGACGGGGAGATCGACGCTGTAGGAACCCTTGTCGATGGTCGCCGTGATGTCCGCGTCGGAGTAGGACACGGTGAGTGTTCCGTCGGCCTCGACGGGGATGTCTCCGGTGATGGTCATGGACGCGTCGGTGGCGGTCATGCTGAGCGAGGTTGCGGCACCGGCCACGGCCTCGACCTTGGCGTACTTGACTTTGGCGTCGTCTCCGGAACCGGATTCGGACTTGAAGACGAACGTCTTACCACCCTCGAGGTAGTAGGTGTCGTCGTCCACGAAGTACGTGCCTTCGGAGGTCACGGTTATGGTGTCGCTGGTGCCCTTGGTCACGGTCACCTTCTGGACGTCGATGGTGTCCAGGCTGATGTGGTTGTCGGTGGTGCCGGGGTTGATGGTGATCGTCTGTTTGGCGTACTTTCCGCCGTCGTCGACGATGGCCTCATACTGACCGGGGGAGATATCCCTGCTTGAGCCGGCGGACATCTCGACGGTCAGGCTGGTGGAATATGATTCCAGCTTGACGGGCTGATCTGCGATGACCTCCACGGGCTTGACCATGTTGTCGGCACCGGAAGAGGTGTATGCGCTGATGGTCTTGGTGGAGGAGGTGTTGGAGACACCGGATGTGACGCTGTTGACGAGGTCCGTGCACTTGAAGTAGGTGTTGTCGAGCTTTCCGCTCTGAGTGGACATGGCCACTTTGCACTCGACGGAGTCGGGGATGTAGAACGAAGCGGTACCGCTCTCGTTCGAGAGGTTGGGGATCATGTAATCGGTGCCGCTGTAGCCCAGCGTCATGAACATGGCGGTGTAGGGCATCTCGACGCTTCCGTCGCTGGTGGCGGTCGCATAACGGAGAGTCACGTTGACCCTCCTTCCATCGACCAGGTCGATGACGGGGATGTCCTTCGTCGAAGCGTTGATGGTGATCGTCTGTTTGGCGTAC
>JAFVET010000051.1 GCA_017475875.1 Candidatus Methanomethylophilaceae archaeon | reverse complement strand
GCACAGTGCGTCCACGTCCACCATTCCTGATTAGCGGATTCAACGTTCGACGACACGTGCGAGCTAGATCGCGTCCTCTCCGGGCGGACCGGACTCGAAGGTGCTGTGCGCCATGGGGATGAGCTCGGCTCCGGTGGAGAGCACTCCGATGTTGGGCGTGTCGGCGAACGGGGTGCCGGGAATGATCTTCACTCCTGCGATGACCTCGGTGCGGCCCAGCTTTACGCGGGCGGAACCGTCCGCGCTCTCGATGCAGTTGGTCTCGACCGAGATCTTCCTGAAGTCGGTGAGCCCGCGGCCGTCGGTCCTCTCGCCGTTGGCGATGAGCTTCATCATGTGGTCGCGCTTGATGTCGGACATTATCTCGGTCATTTCACTCAACCTCCTTCTGTGCGTAGCGTCTCTTGAGTGCGTCCTTCTGGAGGTCGTAGACCTCGTGGCAGGCTCCGACGGCCATTTCTATGGCGTGGTCGAACTCCTCCCTGGTCATGTTTCCGTCCATCTGAAGGAGGACGATCTCGTCGGTCGAAGGGATGATAGCGATGGGGACGTCGGCCTGTCCGTAGTTGTCCTCCTCTTTGTTGAGGTCGAGGAGCACGTGCCCGTCGGCTTTGCCAGCGGCGATCGCAGGTACGATGTCCCTCATCGGGATTCCGGCGTCGGCGAGGGCGACGGAGGCTGCGGTCAGTCCGGCGCAGCGGGTTCCAGCGTTGGCCTGGAGGATCTCTATGTACACGTCGATGGAGGCGCGGGGGTAGAGCTCGGTGAGGACGACCTTCTCGAGGGCCTCGGAGATGATCTTGGAGATCTCTATGGACCTTCTGTCGGGTCCGGGCCTCTTCCTGTCGCTGACGGAGAACGCCTGCATGTTGTATTTGCACTGGACGATCGCCTTCGTAGGATCCTGGAGGTGCCTCGGATGACATTCCCTGGGTCCGTACACCGCGGCAAGGACCTTGTTCTTGCCGATCTCGACGTACGCGGAACCGTCCGCGTTGTTGAGCACACCCGCCTCGATCTTGATGGGCCTGTGCTGTTCGGCGGTCCTCCCGTCAATCCTCATTCCGTTCTCGTCTACTAGTACCATATCAGTATGTCCGCTCAATGTCACTCCTCCCCTTCGTAATCGAGGCCGGAGTCCTCGGCCTGAGGGATTTTGCTTTCGATGAACTCTCTCACCAGTTCTGTCAGGTTTCTGCTCTGGGCCCTCTCCTCTATCATGCGGACGGCCTCTGCGGCGACCTCTGCTTCCTCGTCGTCGCCGTCGATCCAGACCATTCCGTTCTGGGCCACTGTCAGGCGGCAGTCCGTCATCGTCTTGATCATGGATATCATGGACCCGCCTTTCCCGATCACCCTGGACACCTTGGTGTGGGAGATCTTGACGAGCCTTCCGCCCTCCACCTTGCGCAGACCGGCGTCCTTCATGGTGACCTGGATCTTGCGGTTCTCGTCGACGGAGAGGACCTTCAGGATGACCACGTTGCCGATGGACAGGTATTTTGAGGTGTCGCCGAACTCCACCTTCCACGGAACCTCGTTCACGTGGAGGGGTGCGGGGTAGGGCGCGCTGATGTCTACCATCCAGTTGGAGGGGCCTATGTCGTTTATCACGCCGATGACCGTGTCGCCGGCGGTGGGCATGTAGCAGCCCTTGAGAGGTATGACGCCGACCTTGTTCTCGATGACGTTCCTGACGCCCATGACGCCGGCGTATACCTTTCCGTTCAGGACGTACGCGTTGTCGCCCGGCCTCATGCCGCTGCTGTCGATGACGTCGCCTGGAACGACGATCTCGCGCGTATGCCTGGTGTTTCTTCTTTCCATATTCAATCACGCTCGAATTTCAACTAATCAGTTTGACCGCGGCCGTGCCCCTGGTCTTGTGCTTCAGCTTCTCGGTGAGGTCCGTGATGGTTCCCGCCGGAATCTCCATCACGCAGATCCATTT
>JAFVET010000050.1 GCA_017475875.1 Candidatus Methanomethylophilaceae archaeon | reverse complement strand
ATGTCGATCATCTTGGCGATGTTGGATTTGGTGGCGAGTTTGCAGTCGCCGACCATTATCATCTCCGCCAGCTCTTCGGCTGAGAAGATACGCTTGAAGTCATCGAGCGTCTCGCTGTCCATCGTTGAATCGCTGGTGCCGCCACTGTACGGCTTCATGTATCTGATGATCCTGTTTCCGTTCGTCACCACCTGCAATTCGTATTGCAGGAGCTCATTGTGCAGATCCTTCGCATGCCCGTTATGCCTGGGCACGGCCGCTCCGTCCTTATCGGGCTCGTGTTCGAGCCCGTAGAACGAGACATCGGAAGCGTCCATGTGATAGACGTTAGAGTAGAAATCGTACCTGTCGATCACAAGTGCGGAACATTCGTTGAACAAGCCTGTCAGATCCGTATCGTACAGAGTATCGAGCCCTCTGGCGAGCGCCGTATCATACAGGTCGTCTCTGGTCACTCCGGGACCGAACAGACGGTCGGTTGGTGCGGTGTTGTATGCGGTCTCCACTTTGTACAGCGGGAACTTCTTGTTCACATTGAATGTCGGGCCCATCAGCGCCTTTACAACCATTCCCGGAGACAGAATCCTCTTCTCCGGATCATAACTGCAGCGTTGGTCGATGAGACGTCTCATTCCGGAGGCTTCGAACAGCGCCATGCCTGCGGCGTTGGCCGCGGGTATGCCTTCGTATTCGATCCCCTTGTGTTGGATTTTCATCTTCTCCTGCTCTTGCGTCTCACCACCTCCCTGACTTCAGATGCCTTCTTTTCGAGTTTAAGGATTATAATTTAACCAGCTTTGCTGGTTAAATATATATCCTTAAATTTAATAATAGCGGACAGAGGATGCCCTCTGAGATCGAAAACCAGCTAGGATAGCTGTAGCTATCGCCAAAAACAATGTATTCGACGATAATCGGTCAGCCTGTCGAAGTCACGATGAACTGGAGACATCAGTAATCTTTAAATACAACGCCTCTATGCTTGTCATAGTTGGTCCCATAGCTTAGCTTGGTTCGAGCGTCCGGCTGATAACCGGAAGGTCATGAGTTCAAATCTCATTGGGACCACCACTTCCCCTTTTCCGACTTCCATGTGTTTCATTTCCGCTCATCGCTTCAGACGTGATTTCGATTCGTGGCTTTCGAAACACGGAATCCTGGTGGAACGTAGCTCACGCTGACGATTGATTTGAACGGATCGATACGATAACCTTCGAGCGACGGTTCACCGATAATTTTACAGTTCAGGAACCCTGACACCTCGATCTTATCGACATCTCTTCGAGATCGAACGGCTCCGCACCCGCGATGGTCAACTGTTTCATCGCGAGACCCAATGTGGCCGCCACGGATCTGGAGACCTCCTGGTCCTGGGAACCCACGACCGCGAGCACGTCGCCCTCCTTGATGCCGGTACCCCTAACCATCGAAGCGAAGCCAGGGTCCATCTCGTCGAGGTCCCACATCGGGGGAAAACGCAACCTGCCGCCCTTCATCACGAAGAGCGATGCCCCTTGGGAACCTATCGTCGATGCCATGTCCCTCACCTGGGCGGGATCAAGGAACTTGTCGGCTGCCCCTTCCACGAGCACGCCCTGCTGACAATCCCCTACCACGTACACGCTGCTGGAGAAATCCACATACTTCAGGCCGAGATCGGAGAACCCCTTCCTGCCGACGTCCGTCAGGCACAGGTTCGCATCGACCGGACGTATCCAGCCGCAAGACCTGAAAACGCCGAGGACACCTTCCAAGGCGGACGGTTCGATGCCGGCCTCTTCTGCAAGCTCCTTGCGGTCCGCGGATCCCTTGCGACTCAAAAGGTCGAGGATACGGAACAGCGGTTCGAGAACACAACCGATTCCGGATCCATACCCACAATCCAAGCCAAATCCAGGCTCCTTTCCCAAAACGTCGCTCCCCCTTTATTGGATGTATATTCCAACAACTTTCGAGTTTATAATACTAATCATTGGAACATCGTATCGACTATAACCACGCCAGCAAGTATGGCCAGACAATCCTGGATAGCGCACTATTTGCAAGCATATCCGTGAATAGGATCCCACCTGTGGCGATGATGCGACAATACGCAACGATATGTATCAAAAGGGAATTGCGCAGAGACATGGGCGCTCCCGATCACATAGAAGTCCGTGGTGCTAGGATCCACAATCTCAAGGACATCGACGTCGACATCCCACTGAACAAGATCGTGGGGATAGCGGGCGTATCCGGTTCCGGCAAATCGTCACTGGCTCTCGGGACCCTTTACGCCGAAGGTTCCAGACGCTACCTGGAATCACTGTCGACGTACACGCGCAGGAGGATGACACAGGCCGCCCGCTCCGAAGTGGACGAAGTCCGTTACATCCCCGCCGCGCTCGCCCTGCATCAGCGTCCTGGCGTACCGGGAATAAGAAGCACGTTCGGGACATCCACCGAACTGCTCAACAACGTCAGGCTCATGTTCTCGAGACTCGCCAACCACAGGTGCCCAAACGGGCATTACATCGAGCCCACCATGAACTTCGCGGCAATGTTCGACATAACCTGTCCAGTATGCGGAGCCACGGTGACCCCTCCGAGCGCCGAGGAACTGTCGTTCAACAGCACCGGGGCCTGCAAGCAATGCGGCGGAACGGGTCTGGTCCACGAGGTGGACGAGTCCACCCTCATCCCCGACGAGGGGAAAACGATCGACGAAGGTGCCGTAGCGCCTTGGCAGACCCTGATGTGGTCCCTCATGAAGGATCTGGCGAGGGACATGGGCGTCCGTACCGACGTCCCCTTCAGGGACCTCACTGAGAAGGAACGCGAGATCGTGCTCCACGGGCCGGCCGAGAAGAGGCACATCCTCTACTACAACGAGAAATCGGGAAACGCCGGGGAGATGGACTTCACGTATTACAGCGCGGTGCACACCGTGGAGAACGCCCTGGCCAAGGTGAAGGACGAGAAAGGCATGAAGAGGGTGGAAAGGTTCCTCAAGATGGGTCCGTGCCCATGTTGCCACGGCACGAGGCTGTCGGAAGAGGCCCGCGCACCCCTGGTCAGGGGGATTTCCCTGGACAAGGCCTGCGAGATGACCTTGAGCGACCTGGAGGAATGGGTGTCCGGCATCCCGGCGACCATGCCTCCGGAAATGGTGGAGATGGCCGAGAACATCTGCGAGTCGTTCCATGACGCTTCGAGACGTCTGCTGGATCTCGGTTTGGGGTATCTGACCCTGGACCGTCCAACCTCCTCCCTGTCCACGGGCGAGAGACAGCGCAGCCAGTTGGCCAGATCCGTGAGGAACCGCACCACCGGGGTCCTGTACGTCCTCGACGAACCCTCCATAGGGTTGCACCCGCACAACGTCGAAGGCCTCATCGGTGTCATGGACGATCTCATCTCCGACGGCAACACCATAGTGCTGGTGGACCACGACACCCAGGTCCTGAGGGAATCGGATTGGATCGTGGAAATGGGTCCCGGAGCTGGGGCCGACGGCGGAAACGTCATCGCACAGGGGACCGTGCAGCAGATAACGGACGATCCCGAATCCAGGATCGGAGTCTTCTTCAGGGACGACCACCTGCGCCTGAGACCGAAGGAATCGGAGGCGTCGATGTTCGACCAGGGTTGCATACGCATGACCACATCCCCCATCCATACCGTCAAACCCCTGGACGTCAAGATACCGAAGGGTCGCCTCACGGTCGTCACAGGCGTTTCGGGCAGCGGCAAGACGACCATGGTCCTCGACAGCCTCGTCCCGGGCCTCGAATCCGCTATATCCGGAAAACCGCTCCCTCCGCATGTGACCTCGGTCGAACCCGATGGGATAGGACATGTGAAGCTCATCGACGCCACCCCGATAGGGATCAACGTCCGTTCCACTGTGGCCACCTACGCCAACGTGCACGACGAGCTCAGGAAAGTGTTCGGAAGGACCGAGGCCGCCAAACGGATGGGTGTCAAGGCTGGGGACCTTTCCTACAACACAGGTTCCTTGAGATGTCCGGTGTGCGACGGTACGGGATCCGTAAGCCTCGACGTGCAGTTCCTTCCGGACATCGACATCCCCTGTCCGAAATGCGGCGGATCGCGCTACGGACCTGATGCTTACAAGATCACCAGACGTGGAAAGGGCGGGAAGGAGCTCAACCTCCCCGATATCATGGAGATGAGCGTGGACGAGGCGCTCCTCGCGTGCGGCGACCTGAAAGTCGT
>JAFVET010000008.1 GCA_017475875.1 Candidatus Methanomethylophilaceae archaeon | reverse complement strand
GTTCCGGATATCTGTCGGACAGGTTGAGAGCGATGGCAGGTGCGTTCAGGAGCGTAGGGAAAGGTGAATACACCTCCGACAACTAGGTCCACCTGTACACGGAATGACGCGAGTACATGGACGACGTGTTCGCAGACCTGCGTCGCGCCAAGGAATACATCCTCGTAGAGTACTACATAGTCCGCGACGACCTCCGTGGCAACGAGCTTTTTTCGATCCTCACGGAGAAGGTCCGTTCGGGGATAGAGGTGCGTCTCCTCTGCGACTCGTTCGGAATGGTCAAAGGGCCGCAGAAGGCCATCAAGGAGTTCATCGCGTCCGGAGGCGATTACGTCAGGTTCCATTCCTGGAGGGACCTTTTCTTCAGTCCCAAGAAGAACCACCGCAACCACCGCAAGATAATCGTCGTGGACGGAGAGGTGGCATATTGCGGAGGGTTCAACATCGGTGACGAGTACGAGGGAAAGGGTCCGTTGGGGCATTGGAGGGACGCGGCGGTCCGCATGTGTGGGGGTTCCGTGCGCTCCATGATCGCGAAGTTCGCCGACGATTGGGGGTACAGCACCAAACACCGCCAACTGAGGTCCGTTTCCGAGTACATACGCACCGGGAGAGGCAAGGGGGACGTCAGGGTGCAATCCATTTCCGGTGGTCCGGACACGGCATCGCCGAACCCTGTCCAGATGCAGTACCTGTCGATGATAACCAACGCCAAGAAGCGTCTCTATGTATGTACGCCCTACCTGGTCCCCGACCAGGCGCTGTTCATGGCCATGTCGAACGCCGTCGACAGGGGTGTCGACGTCAGGGTCCTGATGCCGGACAAGAAGGATCACATCTTCCTTTACTGGAACAACCTGACCGCAGCATACGATCTGATGAAGCGCGGGATCCGCGTGTTCCGCTACAACGACGGTTTCATCCACGAGAAGGCGGTGGTCATGGACGACGGTTGCTGTTCCGTCGGTTCTGCGAACATGGACCACAGGTCGCTGACCCTGAACTACGAGACCAACATAATGCTCTATTCCAAGAAGATCTGCGACGAATTGGCCGACAGGTTCCTGAACGACCTGTCCGACAGTACGGAATACTCATGCAAGGAATACGAGTCCGCACCGGTCATCAGCAAGATGCGCATGTCCGTTTCCCGGCTTTTCGAACTACTTGTATAATCGGTGTATATTAATTAGCTTTAAATAGGTTGGACATAGATATGCGTCCATGTACTGCCCAGTATGTGGAAAGGAGGTCACGGAAGACGCTGTTTTTTGTCCCTACTGTTCCGCATCTCTGAGGGAGGCCAAGAACTTCTCAAGGAGCAGGGACGAGGGGCCGAAATCGACAGCGGTAGCTATGATTCTGTCCATAATTTTCCCTGGTACCGGTGCATTCTACATAAAAAACGACGTTAGAGGCATACTGGTGTTCGTCGTATGTCTGGTATCGGCTCTGGTTGGAATGTTGATGTTCGTCGTCCTGCCCGTCCTGGCAGTCAGTCTTCTGATACAGGCGGTCCTGTGGGTATACGGGCTCATGCTGACATCCAAAGCCATCGACGACTACCGCAAGGAATACCCGATATGACTGGAGGAACTGCCATGAATCAGAAGAAGAGCGCCACTGACCCGGAGGAAAAGGTGAGGGTTCTCGAATGCTACAGGTGCTCTTACGTTTGGGTACCCAGGAAAGACGGGGTACCGGACAGGTGTCCCCGTTGCCGCTCGATCAAATGGAGCGAACCTGGATTGGGCGTGAAGTGCCTGAAATGCGGTCACGAATGGAATTCCCACAACGGTGATCCCAAGCGCTGTCCGGCATGCGGGACCCACCAGTGGAACACCCCCCAGGTCACGGTCAAGTGTCTGAAATGCGGATTCGAATGGTCCACCCGGTCCAACCGTACTCCGAAAAGGTGCCCCGAATGCAGATCCAAAGATTGGAACACCGAGTCGCGTCGCGAGACGACCTCCCGTTCCAGGGCCAAACCCAAGACGGACGAGGCCACCCGCGACGAAGTGCTCAGCCTTCTTGCAGAGGGCAAGAACCTGACCGAGATATCGATAATCACGAAGCTTTCCTACGGGTCGGTCTACGCCATAGCCCGCAACGAAGGGAAGCTTTGACAGTCGCCCCGAACAAACGCTGCGCCTCAGTCGGGCAGGTTGTCGCGCAGCGCTTCTATCTTCTTGAGTACCGCCACGAAGTTCTCGTGCTCCTTGTCGGCGGCCTTCCTGCACAGGAGGTAGTCCTCGTGGCATTTCTGCGCCTGGGCACTGATCTCGTCCGCTTGGGCGTAGAGCTGTTTCATCTTCTCGTGCGCGGCCTGGCCCTGTTGAGAGTATTTGACGACTTTCTGGTGGTGGTTCTGCGCTTGGTTGCGGCATTCGCCTATGTCTCCGAGGCCGCCGCGGGCCTTCATCTGCGCGGCGCGTTCGTTCCATTCGTCCCTCTGGCGCTTGGATTCGTTGGCGGACAGGTTGCATTCGTCCCTCTGGCGCTTGTACGCCACGGCCTGGTTCCTCAGGGTACGGGCCTCGGCCTGCAGCTTGTCCCTTCTCGCGGCCAGTGTCTCGGCATCGCGGTTGAAGCGGTCGCGCGAGGCCTTGTAACGGGCCGCATCCTTGTTCAATCCCGACAGCATCTCGTCGAGGCTGCGGATGTCTTCCTCGATCATCTCGTTGATCATTCTTTCCGCCTCTCGAAAAGTCCGAAGAGGGTCATGTTGTCCTTCTGGTCCTCTATGTTCTCATGGACCAGACGGAGTCCGAACATCTCTCCCGCGTTTCTCCTGCACACCACCGCCGTCCCCGGTCCGAGTCTGCCTTCCGACAGCATCTGTGCCGAGAGGGCCGTGTCCTCGGATTCGCACAGTTCGGCATTCGGATACAGTCTTTTCAGGCTGTCGCGGCATTGGAGCAGGGCCTGGATGTGCGACGACAGGCGGACGACCGGTTGGTCGTCGTTCACGAACACGCAGTGGTGGATTGGCAGCCAAAGTTCGGAAAGCTTCACGATCCCGTCCACCCTGGACAGGGACACGGCGGTCTCCCCGACCTCGCCGGCATGGATGTTGGATATGGCCATTACCCCGTATCTGCAGCTCCCGTCGGCGAGAGCGTCCACGACGTGACCGGAATCCACGAGCGGTACGAGTTCCGCATCTTGGATGTTCATTGAACGGACGAATCTCATTGCGGCATCTTCGGAATTCGATCCTGGGATACCCATATAACCTACCTTCGGGCCCGGCATCAGTCGTGAATCGGGGGACAGGATATAACTTTATTTCAAGGATGTTCATGCGGTGCGTATGACGGACGAAAGGTACGGCAGATGCAGGGTGTGCAGGTTCTGCCGTCATGAGGGGGATTCTTGGACCTGCGTGCCGGAGGATCGTCCCACGATGCCCGATTCCTCATGCGGACGCTACCGTCCGGGATGCTGCGAGTATTGCGGCAACTACGTCGCCGAGACCTGTCGGCTCACCGGCGCCCAGGTGTATCCCCTGGAGGTCTGCGACGACTATGACCCGTCTTTCAGTCGATGGCCGAAATGCGGTCCTTGCGACGGTCCCATACGTTCTTGATGCTCGATTTGGCTTCCGTGTTCCCCGACAGTACCTTGCGTGCGGATTCGGGGATGCCGTAGTAAACTATGTTGTCGCACAGGGACACGTTTCCGACCAATCCCGGCCTGACCTTGGAGTAACTGCCCTGGAGGTCCGACATTATGCCGTTGACGGTGGCTGCGAGTTCGAACATGTGCGAATTGACGAAATCCTGTTTGTTTACGAACCGTTCCGGCAGGAATGGGTTGTAGGTCCCGTCCCTATAGTCGTCCTCGAGGTCGTCCAACGAGTCCATGACGTAGACGGCTGCCGTGAGTTCGCGGTAGACTTCGTCCAAGGCGTCGGTCGCCTTGTCGCCGGCTATGTCCCTGAGCGGACCTACGAGTCCGTCTCCGAAGACCTCGCCCATGCGGCGGGCGTTCTTGCATCCCTGCAGTTCGAGGTCGTGGAGGGCCATGAACCCCTTGCCGACGTGGTCGTCGTAATCTGGATACATGTCCACGGCCTTGTGGATGGCACGGTCGAGGACTTCCGATATCATCCGGCTCTTCATCGAAGGTTTGTCCGTGAAGTCGTCGAACAGTTCCCACTTCGTGAGGATGAGGGTGTACGCCGCCATGCTCTCCATCATACGGCTGTCGGCCTTCGGACGGTCGAGCACGCAGAACAGGCGGTCGGTGCCTTCGAAGTCCAAGGCGCTTCCCATCACCCCGTCGAGGAGTATGGTGTTGAACGTCATGTCGTAGTTCACGGTTAGTGTCCCGCGCAGTCCGAAACCGCCTCTGAGCTGGTGGCACCCCTCGCAGTAGTACCTCTGGTATGTGTGGTAGTCCTGCGGGGACAACTTGGTGTATGCGGGCATCGTGTAGCCGAACATCGTTCTTCTGGCTCCGTGATGAAAGGTTCAGATAAGTGGTATAAATGGTTTGTGCGGGGACTCGCCCCGCTTGGTTTCATGCGATCTGCTTGCCCGCGTCAGGGGTGGCGCTCTGGTTGTAGACGGCCTTGACGTCGAAGAGCCATGCGGCGTTCGCCTTGAGTTTGATGGCGGCGAGCATCTT
>JAFVET010000049.1 GCA_017475875.1 Candidatus Methanomethylophilaceae archaeon | reverse complement strand
GGCCACGGGCTCGCCGCCCACGCCGTGGACGTCCGTGTCCGTCAGCGAGCGGTTGACCATGGCGATCTGCTCCTCGCTGAACCTGGTCCCGTCGACCTTGACGAACCCCGCCATGTCGGCGAAATCGTGGAACGCGTCGTCGAGGAACTGTCCCTTGGCGGTTGTGAGGATGAAATGGTCCTCCGGCATGCCTTTCCTGGACTTCTGCCAGCTGAACGAGATGCGCCAGCTACCACCGTATGTGTAGGTCACCTCGTCCCCCTCGTAGAACGCTGGAGACTCGCGGACCTCGTCCTTGTCCGCATGGCCCAGGTACCCTATCGTGAAGAAACCGCCGATGTCGAACTCGTGCCTCAGTCCGAGGGTGAACCCGAATATGCGGTCCGTCACCTTGGCGAGGTCCTCGAACGAGGCCTTCTCCGGGATCCAGATGGTACGGCTGATTACCGGCTTGCTGCCTTCTGCTGTCAGTTTGACGGTCGGCATGTCTGTCTGTTCCTCCGTTCTCTTGAAAAGGATTGCCCCGGTAATGTCATGGAAGGTATCTGTCGCCCTGGTCCTGGATCATCCCGCGGGCGACCGCGATCTCGATCGTCCTGCCGACGATGTCTGTGATCTTCGCTCCGGCGCGGCTGAATCCCAAGGCGCGCGAGACGGCCATGACCGCCGCCTCCTTGGGAACCGAACCTCCCCTCTCTATCGCATCGACGCACGCGTTGAGCAGCTCGACCAGCGGGATGCAGTCGATGTCACGGTTGTCGGACGCCTGCTCCGCCACCCTGTACCCTTCGAAGGTGTGGTCTTCCGGGTCGGGCCAATACGTCACGAAATCGCCTTCGACGGTGGGCATGAAGATCTCCCTCAGGTTGCCCGTGAGAAGCCTCTTCTTCGGTTCGGTGAGCCTCTTGACCCCCGTCGCCTTGGTGTACAGCTTCAACAGGAGGGTCTCGTTCACAGGACCCTCGGCCTGTACTATCGCGCCGGCTATCCTCGAGATCGTCTCCCTGTCGCCGACGGCGACGTCGGTGGGGCAGGGTTCCGACGGAGGATCGTACGGTGTGTACACGGAAACGACCGATTCCGCTTCTTTTTCTTCGGAAGGCTCCTCCCAGGCGACCTGCGGCTGCTCCTCCTCCACCGGTGCCGGGGCCTCTTCGGGCACCGGCTTCCTGCTGCGGATCTCCGCCAGCTCCTTCATGATGTTCTTGACCACGCGGTTGCTGTCGAAATACCAGTCAACGGACCAGACCCTGGCCAGGTTCCAGCCCAGCCTCTTAAGGACGTCCTCCCTCGCGTACTCCCTGTCGCGGGTGTTGTCCGAGTTCCTATAGGAATCCCCGTCGGAGAGTATCCCGAGCAGGTAGCGTTCCGGGTCGTCGGGGTCGACGACCGCCACGTCCACCTTGAACTGGGATGAACCTACATTGAAATGGCAATCGTAGCCGTTCTTCTCCAACACCTCTCCGAGACTGTGCACCGCGCTCGGCACCTTTATCCCGGAGTGTCCGGCGAGGGCGGTGTCGAAGTGGCCATTCATCTCGGCGAAGCGCAGGAACTCCCTCAGGTATTTCACTCCGGAACCGGAGGTTGAGGTCAGCCTGATGTCGGTGTAGTGCATCGACGTGAACACGACCATCTCCATCCTGGCCCTGGACACGGCCACGTTGAGCCTGCGTCCGCCCCCGTCGCGGTTCAGGGGCCCGAAGTTCTGCCTCACGGTGCCGGAGGAGTCGGGACCGTATCCGATCGAGAATAGGATTACATC
>JAFVET010000048.1 GCA_017475875.1 Candidatus Methanomethylophilaceae archaeon | reverse complement strand
GGTGCGTTCATAAAGCGCCGTCTCGGGATGGAGAGGGGCCAGAAGGCACCTATCCTAGACCAGTACGATTTCGTCGCGGGCGCTTTCCTGGTGACCGCCCTGTTCTTCCCGGATTGGGTATATTCCAATTACATCGAGGGATGGCACATCGCCGCCCTGATCTTCATCCTGGTGATAATGTTCGTGATACACCGTCTCGTCAACATCGTCGGGTACAGGTTGGGCCTCAAGAAGGAGCCCTGGTGATTCCATGAGCGAATTGGAGCAAGCACTCAGATCCTGTGGCGCACTGCAGTTCGGGGACTTCGTCCTCGCTTCTGGGGCGCACAGCAATTATTACATCGATATCAAGAAGGCAAGCACGAACCCGTCGGTCCTGCGTCTCATCGCGCGCCTCATGGCCGAGAGGATGGAGGCGGACGGTATCCGTCCCGACAGGATCGCGGGAGTGGTCCTGGGTTCGGTGCCCCTGGCGGCAGCGCTGTCGCTGGAGACCAACATCCCATACGTCATGATCCGCAAGGAGAAGAAGGACCACGGGACCGGGAAGCTCATAGAGGGGGACCTCTGCGAGGGGGACCGCGTCCTTGTCGTGGAGGATGTCATTACAACAGCAGGTTCGAGCATCAAGGCCATCGGGACCCTAAGGGAGAACGGCGCCGAAGTCACGGACGTCGTGTCGGTGATCGACCGCGAGGGCGGTGGCCGCGAGAATCTGGCCGAGATCGGCGTCGGGTTCCATCCGTTGGTGTCGGCTTCGCAGCTGGTCAAGGGATGAGGCCGGAACCGGACTGTTCCCTGTGCCGCCTCTGCCAAGGTCGCACCCAGGTGGTGTATCCCTCCGGGAATCCACTCAGCAAGGTGGTCCTGGTCGGGGAGGCCCCGGGGAAGAACGAGGACGAGCAGGGCGTACCTTTCGTGGGCCGCTCGGGTTCGATACTCGACTCGATGTTGGGCGAGGTCGGCCTGGACCGCAGGGACCTGCTCATCACCAACACGGTCAAATGCAGGCCTCCGGACAACCGGGACCCCCTTCCCGATGAGGTGGGTGCGTGTTCCCGCTTCCTGGAGGAGGATCTGGCCAACGCCGAGCTGGTGGTGGGTCTCGGAAGATACGCGGTCGCCGCATTGAGTGGGCACAAGGGCAAGATGGACGAGGTCGTCAACCGTCCCATGGACGTCGACGTCGGTGGGAGGAAGGTCAGGTTCATAGCCACCTACCATCCCGCTTCCACGATTTACAACAGGAAGTTCAGAGAGGAGCTGAGGAGGACGGTCGCCATGGTAGCGGAGGAGATGGGATGCGGATCGAAGGTCTGATGATAGATATGGACGGAACGGTGTACAAGGGCGGCAACGTCATCCCCGGTGCACCGGAGTTTATAGGGTACCTCAAGGACAAAGGCATTCCTTTCGTGTTCTTGACGAACAATTCCGCCTATCCCCGTCGGCACTATCTCGAGAAGCTCCAACGCATGGGTTTCCAGGTCGACATGGACAACGTGCTCACGTCGACGGTGGCGACGATCAGGTTCATTTTGGACCAGAGACCCGGTTCCAAGGTCTATCCGATAGCATCGCCGGGAGTCATGGGCGACCTCGAGGAATCCGGCATCGACATCGTTGATGATGATCCGGACATCGTGTTGCTTACATTCGACCGTACCATCGACTACGACAAGATCAACAAAGGCTACAGGTTCATCAAAAACGGTGCCGAGCTGATCGCCACGCATCCCGACGACCTGTGTCCCACCGAGGACGACTACGACGTCGACATAGGTCCGTTCATCCGCATGTTCGAGGGACTCTGCGACGTGAAGGCTACGGTCATCGGTAAACCGAACGCGCTCATGCTCCGCATGGCGGCTTCGGAGATGGGCATCGACCCCGACGGTGCCGTGATGGTCGGCGACCGCCTTTACACCGACATGGAGATGGCCGTCCGCGCTGGGACCGGTTCCATCCTTGTCCTAACGGGAGAGACTTCGAAGGATGATCTTGAACGTTCCGGCATGCACCCCACATGGGTCCTGGATTCGGTGGCCGACATTCCCGCACTGATCGAAGGTGCAAGGAATCAGATGTAATACTCCGGCTCCGTGACGGCGTCGATCATCCCTTCGGCGCGTGCTTTCTCCAAAATATCAGCGAGCGTGACCTTCGAGAGGATGTCCTCCACGGCTTCGTCTATGGGGGTCCACACGACCATGTCCACGCATTTAGATATCCAGGAACAGGTCCCTTCGTTCTCCGACCCTTGGGCCGAAGCGGTCTCCGTGGCGCGGACGATGTCTATGACGGCGATGTCCTCGGGAGGCATGTTGAGCCTGTATCCGCCGAGCGGTCCCCTCTCCCCGGAGGTCAGTCCCGCGGCGGAGAGGCTGTGGATCACCTGCTCCACGTACTTGAACGAGACTCCGGTCCTGGCGGCGATGTCCCTGACCTTGACGTTGCGAGAGGATTGGTTCACCGCGATGTCGACGAGCATCAGGATCGCGGCCCTGGTCTTGGCCGAAAAGAACATGATTGGAAACCGAGTCCAGATTATATCAAGTTTCTTATCTAGAACTAGGATTTGGGTGTGGACGGTTTGTCCAGTCGCACGGAAAAGGAAGAACGGGGCTGAAGCCCCGTATGTTTCAGCGGAACAGCGAACCGAAACCCTTGCTCGATTTCTTCGCCGGTTCGGGCTTGACGTAGTCGAAGCCGCCTGGGGGTTCGTCTCCCTTCAGGAAATAGACGGAGGGGCTGTCCGCGTCGCCTTCGAACACGTGCTCGGTGTCCGCATGGTAGCAGACCCCGTCGATCATCTTGTACAGGTGTTCGTCGTCGGGGTATTTCCCGGCCTGTACGAATCCGTTCCGTTTCAGACATTCCTGATAGTCTTTCACCGACTTCTGGGCTGCGGCCTCGTCCCCATCGAACCAAGCTCCGAAGATGTAGCGACCTTCCTCCAGTTCGCTCAGGTCGAAGGAGGATCCGCCGCATTCCCACACGGGGAACTGCGGGAGCTCCCTCCTGAACCTGTCGAGGACCTCGCGGTCTTTCCCGACCTGGACCTCCTCGAGGAACTCCTTGTACGGAAGCTTCGCACCGCATGCCGTGCAGAACTCGGTGCCGGGCATCTCCTGCTTGCCGCATTTCGGGCACAGACCCATCTCGAGGGCCGTCTTCTCGGAGAGTTTTCCACCGCACTTCGGACAGAACTCGCCTTTGAACGCCTCGTCGCACTTCGGGCAGATGTGCTTGTCCTTCAAGGCGTCGAGGGCCATGCGCTCCAACGTGGAGTTGGCCTTCTCCCAATCCTCCTTGGAGATCTTGCTCATCGCCTCGTCCGCCTCGGCCATGGCTTTCTTGGCTTCTTCCAGAGACGAGTTCAGGTCGTCGGCGGCCTTCTTCCACTCATCGGAGGCCTCCTTGATTCCAGCATCGATGTCCTTCGTCGCGGATTCGGCTTCCGCACGTGCGGACGAGATCTCCTCCTCGTATTCGGTCTTGGCTTTCTCGACCGCTTCGTCCACCTTTTTCTCGGCTTCCTTCTCGACCGCCTTGTTGACGGCCTTCTGCATCTCGTTGGAGACGTCCTTCACTATTTTGTCGAAGAGTCCCATGGAATCCCCGACGAAGAATCCCCTTGTCGCTTTTAAGAAGGTTCCTTTTCATAACGTGTCTATACGCAAGGATTGTAGGTGCATTCTAAAGGGGTTAGATGGAAACGGGGCGGTTGCACCGCCCCTTGAAACGAGTTTCACTCGAATTCGAACATTGCGGATGAGAGGTACCTCTCACCGGTGTCCGCCAGGAGTGCGACGATGGTCTTGCCCTCGTTCTCGGGCCTCTTGGCAAGCTCGATGGCCGCCCAGAGCGCGGCACCTGACGAGATACCCACGAGGACACCCTCGGTCTTGGCGATCTCGCGACCGGTCTCGAACGCGTTCTGGTCAGACACCTTGATGACCTCGTCGTAGACGGTCGTGTCGAGGACGTCCGGGACGAATCCGGCACCGATACCCTGGATCTTGTGGGGCCCTCCGTGGCCTTCCGAGAGCACGGGGGACGTCTCGGGTTCCACGGCTACTATCTTGACGCTGGGTTTCTTGGATTTCAGGTAGTTGCCGATACCGGTGATGGTTCCTCCGGTGCCGACTCCGGCAACGAAGATGTCCACGCTGCCCTCGCTGTCCTCCCAGATTTCGGGTCCAGTGGTGTTGTAGTGCACCTGGGGGTTGACCTTGTTGATGAACTGCCCGGGGATGAAGGATCCGGGGGTTTCGGCCGCCAGCTGGTTCGCCTTTTCGATGGCGCCCTTCATACCTTTCGTGCCTTCGGTGAGAACGAGTTCGGCACCGTACGCCTTGAGGATCCTACTACGTTCGATGCTCATGGTCTCGGGCATGGTGAGGATGATGCGGTACCCCCTGGCCGCCGCGATCGAGGCGAGGCCGATACCGGTGTTCCCGGACGTGGGTTCGATTATGGTCGCACCCGGTTTGAGTATCCCGGACGCCTCGGCGGCGTCGATCATTCCCTGGGCGATACGGTCCTTCACCGATCCGGCAGGGTTGAAGAGCTCGAGTTTGACGACGACCTTGGCCTTCAGGCCTCTCTTGGCTTCGATGTTCTTGACCTCGAGCAGAGGGGTGTGTCCGATGAGTTCTGTGATGTTCTGGTGAATGGTCATTTCGTTTCCTTCCTGCATTTCCGTCAGTTCGGTTCTTGCTGGAAGTTGATTGACGAACCGAGTACTAAATGATTTCGTTCTTATTTCTTAATTTTAATTATGGAATTATGAAATATATACACGAAACAGGAAAAAGTCTGCTGACTTGGGATAACGCACATCGGGGACCCTTAGTCGTACATTGGAAACACTTGGGTAAACGATTCATAAAGTGATTCCGATTGGTTGCTTCCGCATTGTGCTCATGTATGTATAATCCTTGTTTATACCGATGAATCGTTTTGTGTAACTACACATGAGATTGAAACCACTGCTAATCCGCGTGGACAATGCATGCCCGGTGTTCGTCGGGACCACCCTGATCGCATTCATGTCTGCAGGGTCCGGATTACCGATAGGTGGTTGACCGTCTTCCTGTCGGCGACCGCCGCATCGATGATAGCGATATCCCAACCGTAGAGATAGGCCATCCCGAGCGCGTACAATCCGTCGGGATCGTCCCTGCTGGCCAGCTCCTTTACCTCTTCGATACATATCCATATTCAGTTCGACATTTGCGAGGCATGCCGGACATCGATTCAGAGCATCTGAGTGATAGGGAACAGTGACTTTCTTCCATGTCGCGGTTCTCGGAAGCGATGGAATGCGGATCCGCATCGCCTCATCGGAGGGATCTTCTGATGCAGCCTCCGGACGATATAGTCATGGGATTCCCTTTTCCAAATGTCGCTCAGGTATCTGTCGCCGTTATCCTTTCCGCCGAAGCGCACGGCC
>JAFVET010000047.1 GCA_017475875.1 Candidatus Methanomethylophilaceae archaeon | reverse complement strand
GCCTCGGACGAGATCGACGGCCTGTGTTTCGATATTATCGGAGCGATCCGCGAATCGGGTTTCGATGCGGATCCGTCGTGGGAACGCGTGAAGGAGATCGTCCCCGGTGCGGGCGACGGGTTGGAGGACGTGGTGCGCTACATCTGTGGGTTCATCCACGGCGCGGTCTGCAGGATGACCGACGAGGTCGACAACATCCTCTCGGCGCTGCAATGCGAGTTCGTACCTCCACGTCCGTCCGGCTGTCCCGGGCGCGGGAGGGCGAACATACTCCCCACGGGGAGGAACTTCTATTCCATCGACCCTGACGGCATACCGTGGCATTCCAGCTGGGAGATCGGCTCGGCCATGGCCGAGCAGATGGTCGAGCGTTACGTCGAGGACAAGGGCGGCTACCCAAAGAGCATCGGGGTGGTCCTGTGGGCGACGGATACGATGAAGACCGGAGGAGACGACGTATCGTACATACTCAAGCTCATGGGTCTGAGACCGGTCTGGGACGGATACGGCGGGAGGGTGAAGGATCTAGAAGTGATCCCTACATCCGAGCTCGGCCGTCCCCGTCTGGATGTCACGCTCAGGATAAGCGGTCTGTTCAGGGACACGTTCCCCAACCTCTGCCGTCTGATAGACGACGGTGTGAACATCATAGCCTCGCTTGACGAGGACGAGGAGACCAACTACCTTGCGGCCAACCTCCGCAGGGATTTGGTCGAGGCATTGGCCCAGGGGATACCCATGGACAGGGCCCGCCGCGACGCTAGCATCAGGATCTTCGGCGACGCGCCCGGCCAGTACGGGTGCGGGATAAGCGAGCTCGTCACCACTGGAAACTGGAAGACCGTCGGAGACCTCGGTGAGACGTACATCAAGCACGGATGCTACGTCTACGGCAGGGGGCTCGAGGGCGAGGCCCGTCCGGAGCTGTTCAGGAACAGGCTTTCCACGATTGACGTCACCGTCAAGAACCACAACACGCGCGCCGTAGACATGCTGGACATGGACGACGACTTCGACTGCCTCGGCGGGTTCACCGCCGCGGTCACCGCCGTCAGAGGAGAAGCTCCCGTGTCCTTCATGGGCGATTCCTCGGACATGGAGAACCTCCGCCTGAGGACCACGCAGGAGGAGTGCAGGTTCATCTTCCGCAGCAAGATCGACAACCCGAAGTGGCTGGACGGTCTGAAGCAGCACGGCTTCGCCGGGGCGAAGGAGCTCTCCAAGCTCTTCGACTACACCATGGGCTGGTCGGCCACCTCCGACATCGTCGAGAACTGGATGTACGACGACCTGGCGGAGCGTTTCGTCCTCGACGAGGAGACGAGCGAGTGGATCAAGGACGAGAACCCCTACGCGATGATGGCGATGCTGGCAAGGCTTCAGGAAGCGATCAGCCGCGGGTTCTGGGACGCAGACGAGGAGATGCAGGAGCGGCTGAGGGACAAGTACCTCGAGTTCGAGGAGAGGATAGAGGAGATCACCGACCAGTGATATCCCCTCGTTCTTTAGCGGAAAGCTCCTCGAGGCGGCGGTGTATCCTCTCGACGGACAGGGTCTTGGCGAGGGTCTCGAGACCCTTCTCCATTTCCTCGGTCGTTCCGATCGTCGAACCCTCGGCGATGTACGACACGATGTCGTGGTCGAAGGCGGAGTAGTAGGTGGATATGACGCAGTACTGGGAGACGCACCCTGATATGAGGACGGTGTCGCACTCGTTGCCTCTGACGATGCCCTCTAGGTCGGTTTTGTTGAAGGCGTTCATTGTCGGTTTGTCCATGATTATGTCCGAATCCAATACGTTCAGTCCGTGATGGAACTCGTCCCCGTCGGGAGGGTCGTCACCGCGGCAGGTCTTTCCCGGGAATCTAACGAAGATCACCGGGAGTCCGTGGGCACGGAAATCGTCCGCAATATGGTTGATGACCGAAACGGTCCGTTCCAGCACCTCGTCCCAATCTGGCCTGTCGACCCAGTACTTCCTCTGCATGTCTATGACCACGAAGGCCATCCTGTTCCCCCAAACCTTCTCCATGAGCATCTGGTATCGTTCAGAGTATGGTCGCGCGTTATTATTATCTGTTATGGGGTGGTCGACATCTCAGTATCCAAAACGGCTTATCGCAAGGGAGTTTGTCTGTTTTCAGACATAGCCTCGGAACGTGTGTTCGGGCAAATCAGAAGGGGTTATATACGGCCCTCAAATCTTATTCATCCCCGATGGCACGTGGTTATCTGGTGCTCGAAGACGGTTCAGTCTTCGAAGGCGAGTTGTTCGGGAATGAGCGCGGGACCGAGGGCGAGGTCGTCTTCTCCACCGGCATGGACGGTTATCAGGAGAGCCTCACTGACCCTTCTTTCAGGGGACAGATCCTCATATTCACATACCCGCTGGTCGGAAACTACGGTGTATCCGACGACTTCTTCCAGTCGGAGACGGTACACACCAGGGGCCTGGTAGTCAGAGAGTATTGCAAGAACCCGTCGCCGATGTACGGCGGGCACTGCATCGACGAGTTCCTCAAGAAGTACGACGTTCCCGGGATATCAGGCATCGATACACGCGAGATAGTCAGGAAGATCTCGTCGCTGGGTACGATCAAAGGCGCCATCGTCACCGAAGGCACGGATATAGAATCTACCATACGCCATCTGAAGGAGATGCCCGCCCCGTCCAAGGGAAATCTGGTCGGAGAGGTGGTCGAAGGCGGCATCGCCAGATACGACAACGGGAAGGAGCTGACCGTAGGGCTGATAGACTGCGGGACCAAGTCTGGAATCGTACGCGACCTCTGCTCCAGGTTCAACGTGGTCAGGTTCCCTTACGACACCCCCGCGGACGTCATCATCGAATCGGGCGTCAAGGGTGTGCTCATATCGAACGGACCCGGGGACCCGATGCATCCGGCGATAATGTCCACGACTGTGAAAACGGCATCCGACCTGGCCGGGGAGCTCCCGCTGTACGGCATATGCTTCGGCAGCCAGATACTCGCGCTGGCTTTCGGTGGAAATACTTATAAAATGAAATTCGGGCACCACGGTTGCAACCAGCCCGTCAAATACGAGGGAAGGGTCTTCATTACATCTCAGAACCACGAGTTCGCCGTCGACGCCCACAGTTTGGAGGGTACAGGACTCGTGGCCGACCAGATAAACGTCAACGACGGGTCGGTCGAGGGCGTCCGTCATACTGACCTTCCGATTTTCACGACGCAATATCATCCCGAGGCTTCGCCCGGACCGCTGGACACCACGTTCCTGTTCGACAAGTTCGGCAAGATGGTGAAGGAGGGGAGACTTTGAGGAAGGATTACAAGAAACTGCTCGTCATAGGCTCCGGTCCGATCGTCATCGGACAAGCCGCCGAGTTCGACTTCTCTGGATCGCAGGCGTGCCGCTCCCTCAGGGAGGAGGGCTACACCACCGTCCTGGTCAATTCGAATCCAGCGACGATACAGACCGATACCGACACCGCGGACGCGGTCTACATCGAACCCCTTCAGGCGGAGAACATCGCCCGCATCATCGAAAGGGAGGGCATAGACGGCGTGGTCTCCGGAATGGGAGGCCAGACCGCGTTGAACATCTGTTCCGAGCTCGCCGATTCCGGGGAGCTCGAGAGGCTCGGCGCCGAACTCGTGGGAACGCAGCCAGACGCCATCGCCATGTCCGAGGACAGGGAGCTGTTCAAGGAGACTATGGAGCGCATCGGTGAGCCCATCCCGCTCTCAAAGAGCGTAAACAGCATCCCCGAGGCCAAGGAGGCCGTCAAGATGATCGGTCGCTATCCCGTCCTCATCAGGCCCGCGTACACGCTCGGAGGAACCGGTGGCGGAATCGCCTACAACGAGGAGGAGCTCGAGGAGATCTGCGCCCGCGGCCTCGCCTATTCTAGGATCCATCAGGTCCTCATCGAGGAGAGCGTCCTCGGATGGAAGGAGTACGAGTACGAGGTGATGAGGGATTCGAAGGACAACTGCATCATCATCTGTAACATGGAGAACATCGACGCCATGGGCATCCATACCGGAGAGAGCATAGTGTGCGCCCCGTGCCTCACCCTTTCGGACCACGACCACCAGCGCCTCAGGTCCGCCTCCATCAGGGTCATCAGGGCATTAGGGATCGAGGGAGGGTGCAACGTACAGTTCGCCTTCAACCCCGCGAACGGCAACTACCGTCTCATCGAGGTCAACCCCCGCGTCTCGCGCT
>JAFVET010000046.1 GCA_017475875.1 Candidatus Methanomethylophilaceae archaeon | reverse complement strand
GATCACCGTGTCCATGACCAGGGTGTTGGCCTCCTGGCGGATGGTCTCGATGACACCGCCGGTACGCCTGCGGTTCACCACGTCCCACTCGCCGGGACCTTTGGAAATACACTTCTCGATGATGCGGGCGACCCCGTGCTCCTCGTCCACCAGGGTGTAGAACCCCTGGCAGAACATCTCTCCGTAGAGTCCACGGACCTCGTCCGGAAGGAGGACCCGAGTCAAAATCGGTCATCCTCCTGCTCGTCGTAGACGAAATCCGCAGGATCGGCTATGTACAGGGCCTCGGGAGGGACCTCCTTGCACAGATAGACGGTCTTGGCCGCATGGCCTATGGGGAAACCCGCATCGATGCAGGCCTCGGTGTCTATCATCAGGATCGTAGGATCGTCCATCCTGACCGAACCGGCGCGGACGGCGTCGTTGTACGTGAGGGAGAGGTGGACCATGGCGCGGTCCGACGGGAACAGGCCTTCCTTGACGATTGATTCGGCCTCGTCCCTGTCGACCGGGTAGAAGAGCATCTCGGGGATGTTGCGGCAGTCGAGGTTAAGGTCCAGGTCCAACGTGTGGCCATAGGTGGCCCTCACCTTGCTGCCCGAGATGGCGTAACGACCCTTCGGGTCGGTGTTGATGAGGGCCTCGAGGTGCCTCACCCTGAGCCACCCCATGCGGGGGTTGCGGTCGCGGATCGTGTTGATGATGTCGCGCATGGAGACGAAACCCTGCGAGTCCATTTCGAGACCGTACTTCCCGTGACGGAGGATGCCTGCGAGCGAACGGCCGATCCTCTCGACCTCCGCGTCGGACATAATGTATTTTCCCTCCTCTCCGCAGAAAGGACAGTTCTCCGCACGGAAATAACCGTGTTCCTCGCATTCCCTTATCATCTCTCTCCCTCCGTGGCGATCTCGGCCGCCCTGACCGCATTGGCCATGAGCATACATATCGTCATCGGTCCCACACCTCCGGGGACCGGCGTTATCGCGGATACCTTCTGGGAAACCGCGTCGAAATCCACGTCCCCGACCAGGCGGCTGCCCTTGGGATGCGTGGGGTCCTCGATCCTGTTGGTGCCGACGTCTATCACGACGGCACCCTCCTTCCCCCTGTCGGCGGTGACGAAACGCGGACGGCCCATCGCCACGACCAGGATGTCGGCCTGCCTGGTGATCGAGGGAAGGTTCTCTGTGGCCGAATGGACGACGGTGACGGTGGAGTTGGCTCCGACACCCTTCTGGATCATCAGGGCGGCCATCGGCTTGCCCACTATGTTGCTCCTGCCCACGACCACTACGTGTTTCCCCTTGGTCTCGATTCCAGAACGGACGAGCATCTGTTGGACGCCCGCAGGCGTGGCCGGAAGGAACGAGGGCTCGCCTATCAGCATGCGCCCCACGTTCTCGGGGTGGAAGCAGTCGACGTCCTTGGCGGGACTGATGGATTCGATGACAGACCTCTCGTCGAGGTGCGACGGCAACGGAAGCTGCACCAGGAACCCGTGTATGGTCGGGTCCTCGTTCAACTGGCGGACCTTGGCGAGCAGTTCTTCCTGTGTCGTCTCGGCGGGCATCCTGACCGTGAGGGAGCGCATACCGAGGGATTCGCACATCTCGCCCTTCTTGCGCACATACACCTGGGATGCGGGATCGTCCCCCACCAGGATGACGGCCAGCCCGGGCGTTACCCCTTTCTCCTTGAGCGATGCGATCCTTTCCCGGAGTTCGGAATAGATCTCTTCGGAGACCTCCTTACCGAGTATCAGTCTGGGTGCCATAGGTTCACCTGCTTAATATGACCGTGCATGATGCCATACTTAAAGAATGTTGAGATTGGGGCCGGTGGGAACGGTCATGGAGATGCGTCGGAAGGCGTCGAGGTGGAGTCGATGGTTTTCTCCAGAGATCTGACCTCGTCCTCGCTCAGACCGGTGACCGAAGCGATCGCCTCTACCGAGTATCCCTGTTGCATCATCGACCTGACAACGTACCAGAACGTTTCGCGTTTGCCTTCCTCACGGCCCTTTTCCATGCCCTTTTCCATGCTTTCCTCCATTTTCATTTCGAGATCGCGCATACGGTTGTATTCGACGTTGGTGTTCCGGTAGTACCAGTCCATGATCTCCCCCCTGTGCTCCTCTAAGAACTCCTTGAGTATTCCTTTATCGATGCATTCATCCAACAGTTCCAATACTGCCGTTTGGTCCATGCGTTTATGGGATATTTTAGTGTTTACGAGTCTGCAGAATTCGATGTATTGGTGTATTATCCCGCCGTCAGGGACCTCGATGTGACGGAACACGGACCAGTCCTGGAAGTCTTGCATATTGGACCACATCTCCACCACCTCTCCTTTGGTCCCGCGGAAAGGGTATACCACGAACGCCTTCCACTTCGTATAATGCTCCGCCACCATATGGAAGTCCGGCGACGTGAACACGATGTCGTAGCATGCTGACAAGTATCTCCACAAACGGTATGCCATTGACGGGTCCTCACAGGACTGCGCCTCGACCAGGCAAACAGTGTCGTTGCCCACTGTGAAGGCGAGATCGCCGACCACCCCTTTCCGTATGACGGGTTCCATGGGTATGGGGGTCACCGCCTCGAGGCCTATCCTCCCGTCCTCAGGATTGAGGTCTATGTACAGCAGCACTATGTTCCCCTTGTCCTTGAACAACGTTCTGAAGACCCTGTCCTTTATGTTCCGCCTCATCACATGGTAGTCTAGGCGGATCTCGTTTCCTTCAACGTTCTTGTCCGAATCCAGGACAATTCCTCCTGCGGACGACGTTTTTCATGTCACGGTATTTCAAGCGAACCCGTTACGTAGACGTTTACATCGCGTTACGGTCCGCCAGAACTCCGTAGGCTGTCGGGATCCGGAAAGAGCTGTGAAAAGGCCGGCTTGCCTATCATTTTTCATTATATAATAAGGTCTATGAAAGGGACAACACATTCCCCCATCCCATATTCGGGCCCGTATTCTGGGCCGATGGAAGGGGAAGCAAATGCCTAAGATGTTCGGAACTAACGGTGTCAGAGGGGTCATGAACGATTACATG
>JAFVET010000007.1 GCA_017475875.1 Candidatus Methanomethylophilaceae archaeon | reverse complement strand
TCACCGCCCTTCGACAGGACGTCGAGCATCCTGACCGTTGGTTCCTCGGTCGTGTCGCCCCTCATAACCAGATCGATCTCGGGACGCCGGATGAGCTCCTCGTGGAAGTACGAGGACGTGAACCCACCGAACTCGACCTTCGCGTCGGGGTGGTACTTCTTCACGATCTTGGCGAGTTCGATCGCACCGTGCGCATGGGGCATCCAGTGCAGATCTATACCGTAGACGTCCGCGTCGAGCGAACGGATCTTGCGCTCGACGTCGAACCTCTCGCTCTGGAGCATCTGCACCGCTATGTTGCATATCCTCGTCTTGTATCCTGCGGCCTCGAGATGCGCCGAGATGGTCATGAACCCGATGGGATACATCTCGAAGACTGGGGACGAGGGGATGACATCGCTGACCGGTCCGTAGAATATCGGTTTCTTCCTGAAATCGTAGACGCTCGGCGCATGGAGGAAGATCATGTCGTATTTCGACATCCGTCACCGTCCGAAGCGCCTCTTGCGCTGCTGATACGTCCTTATGGCCCTGAGCAGATCTATGTATCTGAACCCGGGCCAGTAGATGTCTGTGAAATAGAGTTCCGAATACGCCATCTGCCAAAGCAGGAAGTTGGATATCCTGATCTCACCGGACGTCCTCAGGACGAGGTCCGGGTCCGGCAATCCGAACGTGGATATGTTCCTGGAGATCACCGACTCGTCTATGTCGTCTATGTCCAGTTTCCCTTCGAGCACATCCTTCGCCACCTTCTTCATGGCGTTGGCGATGTCCTGGCGGCCGCCGTACGCGATCGCGAGGTTGAGATGGAAGTCGTCGTAGTCCTTGGTCCGGGAATAGGCGTATTCCATCGCCTCCTGGACCTCGGGAGGCAGCATCTCCGGGTCGCCTATGACGCGGATGGCCACGTGCTTGCTGTGGACGTCCTCGTCCTCGGCGAACTCGCGCATGGACCTCGCCAGGAGTTCCATCAGATAGTCGACCTCGCCCGCCTCCCTGTTGAAGTTCTCGGTGGAGAACGCGAAGACGGTGAGGACCTTGATGTTCAGGTCGAGGCACCAGTGGACGACCTCGTCCAGCTTCTCCTTGCCGAGACGGTGCCCCTCCATCGGTTCCGCACCCATTATCTCGCGGGCGTAACGGCGGTTACCGTCCATGATGATCGCGAGGTGGTTGGGTATGCCCCCCTCCGCCAGGACCTCCTTGCGGATATGGGACTGGTACATCTCGTAGGCTTGGTCGGTGACTACCTTCGGAACCTGCATGAAATCACCTGAAGTCCTCCGGCACGCCGGCGGACCTCTCCCCTATGTCGAAGCATCCTATGGCCGCCACGGCGCCGATGACGCCCTTGGTGCCGGTGACGCTGATGATCTGCACCCCGTTCTCCTCGGCGACCTTGATGGCGTCCTCGGGCTTGTAGAGGACGGTCTTGCAGCTCCATCCGAAATCCTGCAGGGGCTGCGGGATCCTCAGTCCCTGGAAGACGGTCATGACCGTGTCGTCGGAATAGGACTCGCCCTTCACGAACTCGCGGGCATATTCGATCAGATCGGGGATCTCCTCCTCCCTGACGGCGAAGGAGACGGCGGTGGAACAGCAGTTGGTGGTCTTGTTCGGTGCCTTGGGGTTCAACTGGATTATCTTGTGGTCGAGGAAGTGACCTATCGGACACGTCGTACCGAGCCTCAGGGCAGTAACCCACGAGGCGCCCTTCTCCTTGGTGTCCGTGTCGTCTATTCCGATGACGAGGCGGACGAGCTTCGGCGTGATTATGTCCACATGGGCGCGATGGGCGCCGCCGATCATGAAGTCGTCGGGGTACTCGGTGCGGATGACGTCGCGGCACTGCGGGATGCATGCCCCTATGCCCATGGTGGCGCCGGCTATGCCGTACCAGGTCGTGTGGACCTCGTCCCCCTCGACCTCCACCCGCACCGGGAGACGCGGCTGGTCGCATGCCGCAAGGCCGACC
>JAFVET010000045.1 GCA_017475875.1 Candidatus Methanomethylophilaceae archaeon | reverse complement strand
TAGACATCATCTCATGGATGAATAAAAGCCATATATCCAATCCATGCAGGTGCTGGCCACATGCCAGTAACGATATATATGCGTCCAACTAATTTCTAAACATGGAGGATAAGGGTTACAAGCTGCTTATCGCAATCCTCGTGGTGGTGGCGGTGGTTCTCGCCATCATACTTCTGTTGATGCTCTTGGGTTATTGCGGACACAGTAACGATGGGCCCGTCCCAGATGACGATCCGGACGATCACACGGAGAAGATCCCCAAGGATATGCACACCTACGACCCCGTCAAGGGTTGGGGCAGTTGGAACCCATCCATTACCACAGCGTCCGTGTCGCAGGCCGAAGGCAGCGCCTATATGGACGAACTTGCGGAGAAGTGGTTCAGGGACATCTACGGTTCCGACCAGCCTATCGAAGGTAGGACGGCCCCAGAAGGCTATCTCGGATTCACATCCATCGTCGGCGATTCCGGAGGGAAGCTGTCCGTGACCAGCAAAGCTGCTGTGGGTACCGGTTTCTCGGAGACCGTCGTGACCTTCGACGGCGTCCCGGATTACATCATATGTCCCGCATCAATGGCGTACACGCTGTACGAGATCCTCTCCGTCGGGTCGGGATCACAGGACGACGTCCTCTCCGACCTGTTCGGCCTGGTATACGCCAGCGATTCGACCTTCGCAGACGACTTCCTCGGACAGTACGGGGTTTCGACCGAGGGGTGGTCGGGTATCGAACTTTCTTCGATGACGTCCGTGATGGTCTACCAGGACGAGTACCTCCAGCTCTTCGAGGGGATCGCCGCCACAGGCTCCACCGTATGTTTCATGGGTACATCGGAGATAGGTTCGGACGCGTACGCATGGTTGAGCGAGAAGCTGTCCGAGTCCGGATCCTACAGCGTCCTGTTCGATGTGAACAGCGTGGCTTCCGCATTGGCAAGCATCGAGGCCATAGCGTACATCACCGGTCACGGCGATGTCGCGGGAGACGTAATCGGCGACGTCCGCGACGGTCTATACGGGGTGTCGGAGGCCTCGCGTTCGCAGGAGAACGCCTACAGCTACAAGCGTGCGTTCCTGTCGGTCGGTATGGACCGCATGGTCACCGACGGCAAGGGAACGTTGGTCGACGACCTGATGGGCCTCTTCCGTCTGACCAATATGGTGTCCGACAGCGGTCACCCCGAGATCTACGAGGAACCCGTCATAGTCAAGCAGCCCGACGTGGTGGTGTTCCGCTCTCCGGTGGGTGTCGACGATCCGGCTTTCGATAAGGACCGCGCCCTCAGGGTGAAGACGTTCGATTGAGCGATGTCAGGATCGTTCCTCGGGACCACCGAAGTAACCGACGAAGAGGGGTACCGCCGACTCGCATCCGGATATGGTGAAGACGAACGGTATGTCGCACCTGAATGTGATCTCCGGAAGGGGTTTTCCCAGGGCACAGCCGCAGGTCATAATCATCTCGGTGACCGCCGCAGCCACTGTGCCCTCTTCGTCCACCTCGATCTTGGCCTGATGGCGGAACGCATCCACCTTCAGCGGGATGCCGTTCAACAGTTGGGTCACTTCGGTGAGGCCCGTCAGTGCGCGGACGACTCCGAGTCTTTTCAGTGCGTCCATCAGGTAGTACTCCAGTCCCATCGCGAATCTGGGGAAGTAGACGTTCGTCCTGTTGTCGACATGGTTGTGCTGGAGCGTTCCGATGAACTTGTTACGGTATTCCACGGATTCGGAGCACCATCTTCTCCTGACGTCCGTCCCATGGTCCGATGGAACCACTATGCACATGGACAGGTTTCCGCTGCATCTGTACCTGAGGCAGAGTCCGGAGTACCTGCCGTCGTCGTAGTAGGTCGTGCCGAAGTTGAAGGACCGGTGCATCAGGGGGATCTTCACGGTATTTCCGTTCTCGTCAGTGAAGTCCTCCTCTTCGGTATCGTCCCTGTCGAAAACGGACTCCCAGGCCGCCTTGAAATAGACGGCGTTCAGTACATCGACCGCCGTGTTCTCGTCGGCCGCGGATTCGAAATCTTCTATAAAGCCGTCGGTGCTGTCGGAAACCCACTTGTTTATCCTCTTTTTCACCTTTTCGAGGGAGTTTCTGAAATCGGCTTCCTCTACGGTCCCGTTGTACACCGATTTCAACATAGATCCGAGTTTCCTGTCGACTTTCGCCCCGGCTCCGACGAGGGTCTTGTCCACGATCATCAGGCTGGCCGATTTGACGACCGCCCTCTCCCCGCAGACTTCTTCCAGTTCCCTGGCCAAACCCAGGTATTCGGAGTTGAGCTGCCTCGTGTCCTTGCACGATAAGACGTCCAGAACCTCTTTCTGGGTAACGGAACCGTTTTCGGCACCGTTGGCCAGGATCCCCAGGACCGAGGCGATGCTGTACGGCGACATGAAGAACCGTTTTTCCTTGTCATCGTCCAGCAGTTTCCATCCGATTCCGCTTATCCCGTTTGAAAGATCCTTTGGAGTCGTCTCGACGATGTCGACGGGAGCTTTGGGGACCGAATTCTTCTTGGAACCGAACAGTTTCAGGACCATACCTGACAATCTACAGCGAAGGTATTTGTGTGTTTCATCGACAGTTGCTATGGTTCAGCGCTTTGGAGGTATCAGTCTTGGATCGACGAACGAGACGTCGACGTTCCTTCCAAGGGTTATCATGCATCCAGTATCGCTTTCCACCGCATGTCTGAGGATTCTGTCCCCTATTTTGAAGACATGGTTCCCCGTCCCTATGCGGTATTCCAATCTTTCCCCGCTCCTCATCTCAGCCACGGTCGCCCCGTCCACCTCTATGGTAACGGTTTTTCCCTTTCCGAACAGTGACTGTGCGACTTGGAAT
>JAFVET010000044.1 GCA_017475875.1 Candidatus Methanomethylophilaceae archaeon | reverse complement strand
TGTGCGTTCATCGCTCCCACTAGGAGCATGACGGCAATCTTGAGGAGCGACAACGATAACTTCTGACCCCGCTCGTCCGACATGTGCGGGTTACCGGGGAATCCACCGACTGGCTGTGACATGCACAACCGAGGGTTTGTGCTTATAAAAGGGACGGCATTGCATAACGGGTGGTTGTCCCATCCAGTGGATCGGACACTGTGCAGCGAAGGAACGGTCCAGCACCTGGCGGATCGCGTCCGACCATACCTTGGAACGGCCGTGCCCGATGAAATGCCATCACATAAGAGCCCTCCTTGGTCGCTAAGTACCCGGATCCATGTCTGGGGAACGCTGGCGCTGGCATGCCAATGTCTAGAAGAGCCGCGTCAGTCCGCCACTCGCTGGATGCGTCCCGGTCCGCCAGGATATAGGCATAAAGGACCGATGTCCGAGACGGGGCATTAGCGGCAGGTGGCGAATAGGTGGTGTGAACAATCATGCCCCCATGTCGATCTATCCACCATTCACGGTCCCAGCGACGTTATAGGAATAACGTAGACACCATCCTCCCTCCTGTAGGCGGCGGACACCGTCCCGGAGACGACCGCAAGGAACTCCGGAGGCCTCCCGTCCGGGTCGTCGCGGATCAAAGCATCGATGTTCTTCAAACTCTCCGCCTCATTGTCGATGTCGCCCGTTCCGAGTTTGATCTCGAACGCCCCCCATCTGCCGTCGGGCATCTCCACCACCGCGTCTATCTCCCTACCCTTCCCGTCGCGGTAATGGTGCAGCCTCCCACCGTTCGCGTACGCATATATCTGGAGATCCCGTTCGCATAAAGCCTCGAACAGGAACCCGAAAGTGTTCAGATCGTCCAACAACATGTCCCTGCTCAACCCCGACACGGATATCGCCAAAGCCGGGTCCGTGAGGTGCCTCTTGGGGGTCTTGCCCACGCGTACCGAAGACCTCAGGTTGGGGTTGAACGCTGGTTGGTCCTCTATCAGACACATGCGGTCCAGAACCGAGATGTACGCGCCCACCGTATCGGCTTCGATGACGTCGTCGTCGAACTCCTTGATGTCCCTCGCCACGACACTCCTGCTGGCCAACGTCGACTCGTTGCGGGACAGGGACCTGAGGACGCGCATCATCCTCGCCGGATCCTTGCTTCCGTCCACTTTCGGAAGGTCCTCGTAACATATCTGCTGCGCATAGACCGACATGGCCTTGGCCGCATGGGACGGGTTCAGTCCGAGGTTTCCCGGCCATCCTCCCCTGACTGTCAATCCGATGATCGTCTCCAACGAGGTCTCTTTGATCGGCGTGTTGGCGAATCTGCCCGAGAACATATCTTTGAGAGAGACGGATCCGTCAGAATCCTTCGACTCGTAGAGGGACATCGTCCTCATTTTTACAGGGGCGATCCTACCGAGTCCGCTGTGGAGCGGTCCGGCATCGGTCTTGGGGGTGGACGAACCCGACAGGACGTACATCCCCTTCCTCCCCTCCTCGTCGACGGTGTTGCGGACCGCGTCCCATACTGCGGGCAGGAGCTGCCATTCATCGATGAGACGCGGGTATTCCCCATTCAGAGCATACTTCTGATCTATTCTCGCGAGTTTGAGGTTACGGTAATCCCCGTCGGGGAGATCCAACTGGTAATAGCTCTTGCAGTGGTGCTTCGAAGTCCAGGTCTTACCACAGTATTTGGGTCCCTTCACATGGACGGCACCCGATACCGCGAGCATCTCCGCGACCATGTCATCGACCACCCTGGGAAGGTACCTCTCGTTTGCCACCATATGGCAACAGGTATGTCGTGCTTATATAATAAGGTGATTTTCACCGTTTCTACAAGGTGATTTTCACCGTTTCTACAAGGTGATTTTCACCATTTCTACAAGGTGATTTTCACTCTGTGACGATGCAACTCCTGCAAACCCATTATGGGAGACATGACGAAGGACACGCAC
>JAFVET010000043.1 GCA_017475875.1 Candidatus Methanomethylophilaceae archaeon | reverse complement strand
ATCATGATCAGTCACGATCTGAACATAGCGGCCAGGTTCGCCGACGAGATCATCGTCATGGCCGAACCGGGCGTGACCCATTCGATGGGACGTCCGGAGGATGTCGTCACGAAGGACATGATCAGGGACGTGTACCACGTGGACTGCACGATAGTTGACGTCAACGGCAGACCTCACGTCATTCTTCTGGACCCGATCTGACCGTGAAACGAAAAAAGAAGAAAGGAGGGTCATCCCCTCCGTTTTGGTTCAGCGGTGCGTGTAGACCAGGTCTACGCCGTCCTTGCAAGACTTTTCCTTCCTGACGAAGCCTATGCGCTCAAGCTGGATGCTCTCGCCCTTCTCGTCGAGGACGCCCTTTTCCACAAGGCCTTCCTGTACGCTGCCGTCAGGCATCAGGAGTCTTGCCTTTACTGCATCGGCACCGACCCACTGGACCGCGCGTACCCCCTTCTTCAGGATCGAGACGTCGTTGCCGTCGTATTGGGCGGGGAGGCCGTAGCGGATGTTGCACAGGTCCTTGAGACGGATCTCGCCGGATTCCGAGAACAGTTTAGAATCGTCGGCGGTGACGAACACTGTGTGGGGGGACGGGAGGTCGTAGTCCCTGGTTCCCCTGTCGGGGAAGTCGGGATGCATGGGCGCGGAACCGGTGAGACTGTCCACTCCCGTGATGTCGTAACGGACGGGGTCGGCTACGAAGAAGTAACGGTTGGATTCGGAATCGATTATGTCCCTGTTCATACCGTAGAGGTTGTCCCATGAGAACTGTATGTCGACCGATTTTATCCCGGATTCGACCCAGTACCTCCTGATGGCCTCGGGCCTGATGCCACGGCGCCTCATGGCCCTGACGGTGCCGGTGCGGACGTCGTCCCATCCGGAGTACTCCCCCTCCCTGATGCTTTGTTTGATGAGGGACGTCTTGAGCACGGTGTCGGGGATGTTGACGAGCCCGTAATGGTAGTAGATGGGTTTCTTCCAACCGAAATAGTCGAAAATGTACTCCTGACGGAGGGTGTTGTTGAGGTGGTCCTTCCCGCGGATCACGTGCGTCATACCCATCTCGTGGTCGTCTATGGCGACGGAGAGGTTCATCATGGGGTATGCGACGTATTTGTCACCGGTACGCGGATGGGGATGGGATACCAGGCGCAGCGCGACGAAGTCCCTGACCGCCGGGTTCGGATGGCACAGGTCCGTCTTGACGACCACCACCGCCTCACCGTCCTTGTACTCGCCGGCGAGGAAACGGTCGTACCTGTCCAGCTGTGTCTCCACGGGGAGGTCGTGGCAGGGGCAGGCGGTGCGGTTCTCCTTCAACTGCCTCCAGTGGTCCCCGTCGCAGGTGCAGACGTAGGCGTGACCCTGTTCGAGGAGCTTCCTGGTGACGTCGTAGTACATCTCGAAGCGCTCCGACTGGATGTAGGTGCGGGTGCATTTGACGCCCAGCCAGTCGAGGTCCTCGGGGATCATGTCGTAAGCGTCCGGGTCTATCTTCTCCGGGTTCGTGTCTTCGAAGCGGAGGACCAGATCTCCGCCGTAGCGCTTCACGTACTCGTCGTTGAGCACGGACACGCGGGTGTGGCCTATGTGCAGGGGGCCGGACGGTCCGGGGGCTATGCGCATGACGACCTTTCCGTCGACGCCCTCGAGGTCGGGGAGTTCGTACTTCCTTTCCTTCTTCTCCTTGACGAGCATCGAGGAATCCATCTTCTGGAGGGCCTTCGTCTGGGCCTCGAGACCCATAGCGTTCACTTCCGCCACTATCGCGTTAATCGTTTCGGTGACTTCGCCCGCCTTGGACCTGAGTT
>JAFVET010000042.1 GCA_017475875.1 Candidatus Methanomethylophilaceae archaeon | reverse complement strand
GCCGGACGAACTCGCGTTCGAACGCGATGAATACGAGGACACGGTGCCTTGGGCCAGAAGAGTCCTCCAAGAACTGTGAGAAGGCCCCCTTTCGGGGGCTGTGATTTTCAGAGAAGGGATTTGGCTTCCTCAGGGCTCATGTCGATGGCCTTGAGGAGGTAGCTGAGGGCCTTCTTTCCGGCAGGGGCTCTGGCCTTGGGGTCCTCCATGATCTCCCCGTACGTTGCCATCATGTTGTTGTAATACTCAATGGCGAACTCCGAGTAGAGCGATGCCGACATGGACTCGTCCATCTCCGCGGCCTCACAGTAGGCTTTCTCGGCTTCCTCGTATTTGTTGATGGATATGCAGAACTGTCCGTAGGACTGGTAGTAGTCGACCCTCTCGCCGTCGAGTTCGATGGCTTTGCGGTAGGCTTCCATTATCTCTTCGGGATCGACCTTGGCACCGAACATTCCGGACGCATAGTTGCCGCATTCAGCCTTGTAGTACCACACCTCGGCATTCTCGGGGAGCTCGGTGCAGAGTTTCTTGAACGCGGTGTATGCTTTCTTGAAATCGCCGCTGTCCATTGCTTTAATCGCGGCGGCGATCTTCTTGTCGGGAGTAGCCTCGGCCATGACAGTAAACCGAGGCGGATGATTATAAAGCTAACTTTAAGCGACCCGATTAAATATAAAACCATAACGTTGGAGGTATCATCCCATCCTATCGGACGACCAATGTCTCGCCGTCCCAACGGCACGGCGCCATCCTTCGAGCAGGGCACGGCGCCGGTCCTCGTCCATCCGGGGGACGAACACGTCGGACCGCGTGACGCTTCTCGTATCTGGCTCCCATAGGCCGACCGCCACGCCCGCTATCCTCGCGCAACCCATGGCGGTGGCCTCGATGCACGACGGCCTGACGACCTCGGTCCCGGTGATGTCCGCCAGGAACTGGCATAGGAACCCGTTGGCGCTGGCCCCTCCGTCCACCTTGATCGACCTTATCCTCTCGGGACAGCACGGTTCCATGCAACGGAGCACGTCGTAGGTCTGGTAGGCCATGGATTCGAGAACCGCCCGTGCGATATGCCTGCGGTCGACCCTCCTGCTGAGTCCGACCAGCGTACCCCTGGCCTCCTGGTCCCAATACGGGGCGCCCAGACCGACGAACGCGGGCACCAGGTAGCACCCGGCCGTGTCCGGGACCGATGTTGCGAGACCCTCCGTCTCCGCCGATTCGCTTATGAGTCCGAGGTCGTCCCTGATCCACTGGACCGCCTCCCCGGCTATGTACACCGAGCCCTCTATGGCATAGCTGGTCCTGCCTCCGAGGCTCCACGCGACGGTGGTAACCAGGCCGTCGTCGGACCTTTCCGGTGACTGTCCGATGTTCATGAGCAGGAACCCGCCCGTCCCGAACGTGACCTTGATGTCACCGTCCTCCAGGCACGACTGTCCGAACAGTGCGGACTGCTGGTCCCCTATGACCCCGGTTATCGGCACCGAGACACCGATAAGACCCTCGTCGGTGACGCCGAACACGGCGTCCGAGGGGAGGACCTCGGGCAGTATGCATCTCGGTACCCTGAAAAGGTCGAGCATCTCGTCGCTCCATTCCAACCTCTCTATGTCGAACAGCATCGTGCGGGAGGCGTTGGTCGTGTCGGTCCTGTGCTCCCTTCCGGACGTCAGGTTCCAGACAAGCCACGAATCGACGTTCCCGAACAGCAGCTCCCCCCTCTCGGCACGTCCGCGGGCACCCTCCACGTGATCGAGGATCCACGCTATCTTGGTGGCCGAGAAATACGCGTCCATGCGCAGTCCCGTGACGTGGTGGACGCGCGGTTCGCAATCTTTCATCCTCTCGCATTCCGTGGCGGTGCGCCGGTCCTGCCACACTATCGCAGGGTAGACGGGTTTTCCCGTGTAACGGTCCCAGACGACGGTGGTCTCCCTCTGGTTGGCGATGGAAAGCGCCACACAACCATCTTTTCCAAGCCGTGAGACGCAGGAACGTATGCACCTTACGGCGACGTCCAGGATGTCCATCGGATCCTGTTCCACGAGGCCGTCGCTCGGACAGTGTTGTGGAAAGTCCAGCTGGTCCTCCGCGAGCAGCTCGCATCCGGGTCCGAAGGCCAGGCAGCGAACGCTGGTGGTCCCCGCGTCTACGGACAGGACGTACCTCATCCTTTCACCGGTAGACATCGGCGAGCGACACGAGCTGTACGGTATGGTCGTTGGCGGCTATGTTGCGCAGGTCCTCGGTATAACCGCATCCGGAGAAGAAGCACCACGTCTTGTTCGGACCGTCGATGGGCTTCGATCTGTCCTTGACGGTCTGGAGCAGGTCGGGTCCGATCGGCGGACCGTCGAGACGGCACGAGCAGATCATCGTGATGTCGATGCCCTCTTCCTTTATCCATGCGACGAAGTCTATGTAAGGGTCGGAGCGCCCGTCCTTGGACCTGAGCTTCCCGATGGACTGGTAGTTCGAATGTTCGAGGAAGAAGTCGATGCACACCTGTTTGAACATCAGCTCCAGGTAGCTCTTGATGTCCTTCTTGGCCGCCTCGTAGGCGAGGTCGGGGGAGCTGAAGGGGCTCGAGTTCATGTGCTTCTTCACGACTTCGTAATGGAACTTCAGGATGTTGCTGCTGATCGAGTAGATGACGCGTTTGGGCTGGGTCGACGTCTCTTCCCTGGACACCAGGCCCTTGTTCTCCATGTCCTCGAGGACTCTGAGGCACTGCGAGTTCGACACGTCTGATTTGACCGCGATGTCCCTGACCATGTCGTTCCCGGACGCGATGGCGGAGAGCACCTTGATGCACGTGCTGCGGAGGTTCGCCTCCGAGTTGACGAGGCCTTCCGCCTCCAGGTTGAACGGGGACATCTGGTTGAAGAACTGCTTCTCGATCGCCTCTTCAGGACGGCGCCCGAACATGTTCTGATAGGCGGGCGTGCCTCCGACCAGGCTGTACACGAGCAGGTGCTCCTTCGGAGTGTATTCGGGATGGAAGCCCTTGCAGTCGAGGTAGCTCATGGGTCTGAGCTCCAGGTTGTGGTAGAACCTGGCGAAGATGGAGCTGTCCGCGTCGCACACCACCAGGAATATCTTGGTGGACATTATGGTGCGGGCGAGGAAGTTCTTCAGGCTGTTCTCGATCCCGGTGAAGTTGTCCTTCAGGTCCGCGTAGCGGTCGAGGACGACCACGACCTTGTTGTCTCCGCATATCGCCTTGAGGGCGTCGAAGAGCTGGGTGGGTTCGTTCAACGATATGTTGCTTCCCTTGAACGCGGACAGCGACTTGTTGATCGCCTGCAGGTTGTCGCTGCTCAGACCCTCTATGCCGGTGAGGTATATGTGGTCCTTGTCCTCGCAGAAACGCTGGAGCAGCGTGGTCTTTCCAAGGTGTTTGCGACCTGAGACCGAGCAGGACACCGGAGCCTTATCGTACAGATTCTGTAAAAACTGGAGGTCCTTCTCCCTGCCGACGAACTGTTGCATGTACCGACATACGTTCCCTTTAAGAAAAGGATATCGCAACAAACCACCTCGGTACAGCTCCGGGCGCCTCTTGTCGAGGAAGTAAACGTCCTTCATGCTCGTACCCGTGCCGTTGCGGACGGTCGCCATCGGTTCGGGGTCAAGGTCGGCTGACAGGATGCAGGGCCCGGGTCCCGTCTCCTTCGCGAGCGGCAGTCCGCGGTGGTCGAAGATCATGGCACCTCCACCGAAGACGGTGCCGAGGCCGTTGTCCCCGCACAGGTTGCACGAAGCAGCGAACACGGTGTTGTCGTAGGCCCTGGCGGGGATCGTGCGCTCCCAGGCGGAGGCCCTCCGCTGTCCGGTGAGGCCGGAGGCATGGGGCATCAGGACGATGTCCGCCCCGTCGAGGGCGTAGCGGCGCGTTATCTCCGGGAAATGCACCTCCCAGCACGTCTGGACGCCTATCCTCGCGCGCTTCGTGTCGATGACTGGAAGGGAATCACCCGCGGTCATCGGGCCGGACTCGCGCTCCCCGAGGTGGGTCTTGTGGTAGATCCCGCAGACGTGTCCGTCTTCGGCGACCATGTGCGCTATGTGGCGGTCCATGTCCGCATACCCGAAACAGACAGTGATGTCTAGGTCCGAGGTCATGTCCAATATCTCCCCGATCTCCGCAGAGTCCTCCGACAGGCGGTAGCTCGCGCTCTCCGGCATGGCGTAACCCGTCAGGCACAGTTCGGGCAGGAGGACGATGTCGGCACCGTCCGAGGCCGCCTCCCCGATGTATTTTCTCATCTTGCCGAGGTTGCCGTGGGTGTCCCCGATGACGGAGTTCATGCAGATGCAGGACAGTCTCGTCGGTTTCATCAGGGGTTTATCGCGTTCTTGTCAATAGTGTCTTCGGTAGGGGGATGAAGACACCGGACTCACATCGGTACCGGTGCCCTTTGATTTGAAATCCTTAGATTCCGGGACCTTGTTTTTACGAGGGCGAGCTGAGCGGGTTCCGGTATTCATATGGGTGAAACAGACGGAACGGAATCGAACAGGAACAGGTTGGACAGCGGTTTCAAGAAGGTGATGTCGAACCGTTACCTCTTGGCAAGGGTGCTGCAACCGCTGGTCAGCGAGTTCGAAGGGATGACCGAGGAACAGGTGAGGGCATGCCTGCCGGTGGACGAGGACAACAGCGATCTGGTCCAGCTCAACACCGAGTTGCCGACACCCGACGACAGTTCAATCCGCATGGACATGCATGTGGAGCTCACCGTGCCTGTGAATGGGGAGAGTATCAAGATAGACCTCAACATCGAAGGTCAGAGCAGGCTGGATCCGAGATACGGCTTCGAGCAGAGGGCCGTCTACTACGCGGCCACACTGATCCATGCCCAGAAGCCGGTGCATTTCAGCAACGACGACTATGGCAAACTGCGCAAAGTCTACAGCATCTGGTTCATCCTCACGCCACGCCGGGATCAGCGCAATTCCATATTCTCCACAAGGTTGGCGAACAGTCCAATCGGCCCGTACAACGCCTCGGCCAGGGAGCCGGATTTCGATTACTTGCAGTTCGTTACCGTCAACATCGGTGGAGGGGACGACTATCCTGGGACCGACCTGGGTCTGATCAACACCCTGTTCGGGAAGAACGTTCCCCCGGGGGAGAGGGTCAGAAGGATCGGGGAAGTGTATAATATCCGCGAAGCATATGAGTTGTCAGAGGGGGTGAACGAACTGAGCAGGACGTTGGAGGAGGACTTCATACTCGCACAGAAAGAGGAGGCCTTGGAAGAGGCCTTGGAATCCGGCATTCACGTGACGAGGGAAAACGCGGAGACCATGGTTAAAGACGCAAAAATCGAGTCTTATTTTTACGTGGCTCGGAAAATGTTTGCTTCGGGCAGCGTTTTAGATGATATCGTCAAGTATATCCCCGAAGAGTTCAGGGAGGAGATATTGGCGAGGCTCAATGGATCCTCATTCTGAGTGGTATTCAAGCTTGTCGGAGCGGTGTCACCCAATGGTTTGTATCACCGTTGGATTCGATGCGGCTCCATTTTGGGATGGAATCACACTTGCTGTTTGAATCGTAACACGATTTTCGGATACATGTACTTCGAGAGAGGGGAACGGATTGAGCAGGACGTTGGAGGAAGACTTCATACTCGCACAGAATGAGGAGGCCTTGGAGGAAGCCTTGGAATCCGGCATTCACGTGACGAGGGAACACGTAATTGGAGCATTTCTGTATATGGCCCGGAAAATGCTTGCTTCGGGCATCGCTTTCGATGATGTCGTTGAGGCCATTCCAGAAGAGTACAGGGAGGAGGTATCGGAGAGACTTGACGGGCCTTCATTCCGAGCAAGTTTCGAGAGCGTCCAAATGTGGCTTACGGAAATTCACTTTTAAGTCGGATTTGACGCATCCCACCTCCCAGGTTGCAACCATACAAGCAGGTTTGAATCATTAAACGATTATTGGATACATACACTTCAAGAGAGGGGAACGGATTGAGCAGGACGTTGGAGGAGGACTTCATACTCGCACAGAAGGAGGAGGCCTTGGAGGAAGCCTTGGAATCCGGTGCTCTCATGACGAGGGAACACGCGGAGTCCATGGCCAAAGAAAAAGGTATCGAGGCTTGCCTGTACATGGCTCGGAAAATGCTTGCCTCAGGTTATGATTTAGGTGTGGTCATCGATGCTATGCCCGAAGAGTTCAGGGAGGAGGTATCGGCGAGACTCGTCAACACCTCGACTCGAGCACGTTGAGGTCTGCCTTTTTTCGATAATCAGACACGATCCGCAACAGTCGGGCGGCTCATGTCTTTTTGATGAGTGAAATGTAACATGGTGTCCGGACGGAAACCGCCCGGACACTCGTTTGTACAACGAATCATTCAGTGACTTCGACGGTCGGCTCGTCCTCGACGGGTTTCTGCACCTTGAAGAGGATTCCGATGATGGCGGTGGTCACCATGATGCATCCGCCGGCGATGAAGGCGAAGTCCACGCTGTTGGCGAAGGACAGGAGGATGTCGTGGAACACACCCATCACTCCGTCTGGATAAGTGTAACCCATTCCCAACAGCTGGTTGACGAATTCCTGCGAGCCCAGGTAGTTGAGGGCTTCAGTCCCGCTCGGGAGTATCGATACGACGTCCGCCGGGACGTTCGCTGCGAACTCTCCGTTGAGCCTCGAGGTGATGAGCATGCTGAATATGGCGGTACCCATGGTGCTGCCGATGGACCTCAGCAGGTTGACCGAGGAAGTGGACATTCCGATCTCGTTGGATTTGGAACTGTTCTGGACACCGGTCATGATGACCGCCATCATGCATCCGAGTCCGAATCCGAGGACGAACAGGCACATGGCGTAGTAGGTCAGGTCAGTTCCGATGGTCATGCGGGACATCAGGTACAGTCCGATGAACGCGATGATGGGCCCCATGGTGAGCCAGATCTTGTATCCGGTCCTTTGGACAAGGGCACCGCTGGTGAGGGCGGTGATCATCATTCCCGCGACCATGGCCAACGAGTAGTATCCCGCCTCGAGCGTCGTCAGGTTGAGGATCAGGATGGCGAACATGTTCGAGTAGATCATCGCTCCGATCATTCCGACTCCGAAGATGAACATGAACACGGCCGCCATGACCACGGTCTTGTTGTGTATGAGCTTGGGGGAGAGCACAGGCTCCCTGGCCCTCATCTCCTGCTTGATGAAGACCACCAAGAGCACCAGAGCGAAAGCGATCATCAGGATGCCCTGGAGTCCGAGCCATTCGAACTTGTTGCCTCCGAACTCGAAGTACAGCAGGACGTCGACGAGTAGTACGGAGAGTATGGCCATTCCGATGTAATCCACGGACGGTTTCTCGTCGAGGATCGGGGCGGGGAACTTCTTGAGCGTGAGGGCGTAGGCGACGATGGCCAGGGGGATGTTGATGTAGAACACCCAGCGCCAGTCGACGTACTCGGTGATGTATCCGCCGATGAGGGGCCCGATACCGCTTCCGACACCGAAGATGGCACCGAGGATTCCCTGCATCTTCGCCCTGGCCTCGGGTGCGTAGAGGTCCGCGACAGCGGCCGTGGCCACGGGGATGAGGATACCTCCTCCGAGACCCTGGATGCCGCGGCAGACGATCAGCATCTCCATGCTGGTGGACATTCCGGCAATGAGGGATCCCGCGACGAAGAGGGTGAGTCCGATGAGGAACAGGGGTTTCCTGCCGTAGAGATCGGAGAGTTTTCCCGAAATGGGGATCACGACGGTCTCGCAGAGCATGAACGCCGTGACCATCCACGAATAGAGTCCCAGACCGTTCAGCTCCTCGGCGATGACCGTTCCGCAAGTTCCGACGATCGTACCGTCGAAACACGCGATCATCATCGCGAAGCACAGACCGAACATGATCGTGTTCCTGGTCCTGGGATCGATGTTTTTGTAAGTTATTTGCTCAACTGCCATGCTAATTCGGAAAGTCCGAATTAGTGAGCACTATTTATGTATTATTACAGTAAGAACGGTAATCAAACGGTTTTCATGATTGTTTACAAGTCAACAATAATTACGAGGAGTCGTCATCCAGGAGTGAATCGCAGTTTTCCGAGATCTTCTTCAATAGATTTATGAGAGTTTCAAGCTCTTCGGGTGTCAGATTGGACGTGATCTTTCCCACGAAGATCTCGAAGAACATCCTGCTCATGGCATATGTCTCGCGACCCTTCTCCGTCAGATAGAGTTCCGCGGTCTTCTTGCTGCTGCGGTCCTCTACCATGCCCATCTCCCGGAGTTCCTTCACGACCACCGATACCCGGGACTTGTCTTCCCTGACGATGCGGGACAGCTCCATCTGGGATATGCCCTCGGAGCGTCCGAGACAGAAGATGTAATGCATGTGGTAGCCCTTCAGCGTGGTGTCGTTAAGGTACTCGCTGGTAATGGACCGCATGATCTTATCGGCTTTCGCCGGTATGACTTGGAACTGTCTGAGCAGTTCCCTGTGTCTTTCGTCCATCCAGACCTTGCATTATCTCGGCGATATAAAGGATTGGGGTGTCACAGGTGCTTACCCTCATTCCGCTCAATATTAATAGAATGTAACTTTTCGTGGGCTTCAGAGGTAAAATAGATGCAGTTATACCACGACAACGATGCTGACCTGAAGATCTTCGACGGAAAGAAGGTCGCCGTTCTGGGATACGGATCACAGGGAAGGGCCCAGGCCCTCTGTTTCCACGATTCCGGAATCGACGTTACCGTCGGTGCCAGGAAGACCGGCAAATCTTGGAACAAGGCCAAGGAGGACGGTCTCAAGGTCGCCGAGTTCGGTGACGCGGTCAAGGACGCGGACGTCGTCATGATGCTCCTGCCCGACGAGATCCAGCCCGATATCTACAAGCAGTACGTCGAGCCCAACCTCAAGAAAGGCGCCGCACTTGAGTTCGCCCACGGTTTCGCCATCACCTACAAGCTCATCGTCCCCCCGAAGGACGTCGATGTCATCATGATGGCCCCCAAGTCTCCTGGAGACATGGAGAGGGTCATGTTCCTCGAGGGATTCGGAGTCCCCGCCCTGATCTGTATCCACCAGGACGTCACCGGAAACGCCAAGAAGATCGCGCTCGGTCTCGCCAAGGGACTCGGAGCCACCCGTGCCGGTGTCTTCGAGACCACCTTCGACAACGAGACCTACACTGACCTGTTCGGCGAGCAGTCCGTC
>JAFVET010000006.1 GCA_017475875.1 Candidatus Methanomethylophilaceae archaeon | reverse complement strand
GGAGGACGAGGTCCAGAGGAAGGAAGACCGTCGGCGCATGGCCAAGAGCGCCATGTACTGCTTCCTGGCTACGGTGTTTCCCCTGGTCCCCACGGTCCTGCCGCTCCTGATAATCGAGGATCTGGGTGCGGCCCTCCTGACGTCGTCGGTCGTGGCCGCGGTGACGATGTTCGTTGTGGGGTGCGGGCTAGGCAAGTACGTCGGGATGAAGGGTTGGAAGTGTGGGTTGCTCGTGGCGGGTATGGCCATGGGAATAACCCTCGTGGCGACGTTCACCGGGGGATGAGCTTCCCAGACGGTGGCGGTCGGTTCGATCGGAATCGGATACCGTATGGATGATTCCCTGCCCGTGCTGACCAACTATGAAATCTGTGAGGTCTGGCTTTTACTCGGCCGTTGTTGGATACAATTGTGAAACCGTTTGGGAGAGGGGATAGGACCCCTCCCCGTTCAGTCGTCGTCATCGTCGAACGTCGCACCGCACTTCGGGCAGCGGGTGGCGTTCGCAGGGACCACGGCTCCACATTCGGAGCATTCGAACGTTTCCCTGGAAGTGTCTACGGTGCCGTCCTTGTGGACGACCTCGTTGACGGTCTCGTCGAACTTCGCACCGCATTTTGGACACCTGTCCGCATTCGCAGGGACTTCGGCCCCGCACTCGGTACAGGTGTACGAATCCTTCTTCTGCGGCTTGATATCGTCGGGCACGTCGATGTACGTCCCGCACTTCCTGCAGTTGACCTCGCCGGGAAGGACCATCGCTCCGCAGTTCTTGCATCTGCCGTATCCCTGGGGGTAGAGCCTTCCCTCCTTCTCGAGTTCGTCCCTCTTCTTTCCCGCGCTCTTGCGGATGAGGGCCGAGAAGATCAGGATGATGAAGTACAGCACCGCAGCGAAAGCAGTGCAGTACGCGGCACCGTAGAAGCACTTGAAGAGCATGCTTCCGGTAGATACGCCGGTGTCGACGCCGAACGAATGACCACCGCGTTCGCCGTCATCGGTCGTGACTATCCTCAGCCAATATATCTCGCCCGATGGCAGATCAACCGAGACGTTACCGTTGTAGGTTGATCCGGTCTGGGTCACAGTTATCGGCACGGTTTTCTCGTCGACCACGCGGAAGAGTCCGAAAGCCACTGTGTCGATCTTGGCGTATTTCAGTTCGGCTTTCCATTCGTCGCCGTACGTTTCAGGCTTAAGAACCATGTCGAAGGTGTATGTGTCGCCGGACGTGGTCATCTCTATTCCAGAGACGTGGTCCCCGTCCTTGTTCATGCTTTCGGAGATGTCGTTGTTGATCGTGAAGTAGCCGACTGTACCCACGAGTATGGTCAGAACGACGAATATGACTCCGATGATCGCTTTGGTCTTGACGGCAGTCACACCCATGATGTGCGGCAACATGTACAGGATCACCGCGATGAGGAGGAATCCGAGGCAGCTCGCACCCAACCCCAATTTCTCGAGGATGACCGCCGCCGCGATCGCGATGATCACTACGACCATCTGCTTCGTCGTGAGGCCGAGCATGCTGGTCCTCTGTAAAGACCCGCGGCCCTCCTTTGTGGCGTTCATGCGACGCTAACCACCGTCATCTCATTTAAAGATGTCAACTGTCACGAATCCCGCATCGTTCAGCGAAAATGGTGTACGGCACGGTCGAATCCAATGTTGTCGCCCCATGTCATTTCAGTGGTAGCATCCGATTTGCCAGACAGACCGTCGAATACGGCCCTCGGGTCGGTCCGTCGTCATCGGACAACTGTTTTTTGCAATCCTTTTATATGATATATCCATCAGCATGGTCAGGCACACATGGCTACGATAGAGGAGCAGATTAAGGAATTGGAGGAGCAGATCTCCAAGACCAAATACAACAAGGCGACGGAAGGGCACATAGGCAAACTGAAGGCCAAGATCGCCCGTCTCAACGAAGAGGAGGAGAAGCGCCGCGCTTCCAAAGGCGGGAACACCAAGGGGTTCTACGTCAAGAAGGCCGGTAACGCTACCGTCGCCCTCGTGGGTTTCCCGTCCGTGGGTAAATCCACGCTTCTCAACCAGCTCACCGGTGCCAAATCCGAGGTCGGAGCATATCATTTCACCACGTTGGACGTGGTCCCGGGTGTGATGGAGTACAATCATGCCAAAATCCAGATTCTGGACATGCCCGGTCTGATCAAGGACGCGTCCAGAGGCAAGGGTCGCGGTCGCGAGGTCATCGCCGCGGCGCGTTCCGCAGACGTCATCCTCTTGGTCGTCGATATCTTCAATCCCGTCATGAACGTGCTCTTCAAAGAGCTGTACAATGCGGGAATACGTCTCAACCAGAAGAAGCCCGACGTCGTCATCACACCGGGTTCCCAGGGCGGTATCCTGGTCAAACCCACGTTGAAGCTGACGAAGATCGATGTCGACACCATCAAGGACATGACGGCCGCCTACGGACATATAAACGCAACCGTGGTCGTCCGTGAGGACATCGACGTGGAGCAGATGTTGGACGTCCTCGCAGGCAACAGGGTGTACATCAAGGCGGTCATGGCCATAAACAAGGTGGACCTGGCCAAACCCGGACAGTTGGAAGCGGCGTTGGAGATGCACAAGCAGTACCGCACCGTGCCGATCTCGGCCGCCACCGGTTACGGCATGCCCGAACTGAAACAGGCCATCTACGATACAATCGACATGATCCGCATCTACCTGAAGCCACAGGGTCAGGAGGCCGATCTGGAGGTTCCGCTCATCGTGAAGAGGGGCAACACCATCGGCGACGTGTGCGAGCTCATCCACCGCGACTTCAAGAACAACTTCAGATACGCCATGGTCTGGGGCAAGAGCGCCAAGTTCCCTGGTCAGACCGTCGGTATGGACCACAAGGTCGACGACGAGGACATCGTCTGCATCATCGTCAAGAGATGATCAGAGCTTCTTCATCTTTCCCTGGTTGATGGCGTTCTCGAAGCCTTTCCGGTTGCTCTCGGTAACGACCACGCGGTCGCCTTTGGTGTACTTCTTTCCATCGACCCAGTTGGTGAAGTTGGAGAGGACCTTGTACTTCTCGCCTTCCTCGTAGCTCTTGATCGGCACCGGCTCACCCTTGACCTCGGTGTACGTGCCGTTGCTGACCTTCACCTTCCCGTCAGCAACTTCAGCCACCATGTTGCACACGTTGTCCAGGAAGTAACGGTCGTGGGTGACCGTTATGACAACGCCGTCGTATTCCGCGAGCGCCTGCTCCAGGGCGTGCTTGGACGGGATGTCGATGTAGTTGGTGGGTTCGTCGAGGATGAGGAGGTTGGTCGCGTCGTGCATGAGCAGGCACATGGACACCTTCGCCCTCTGTCCTCCCGAGAGACTAGACATCTTCTTCGTGGCGTCGTCGCCGGAGATGAGGAAACGGGCGAGCATGTTGCGGGCGTCGGCCTTCCTGTCCTGACCGATCGCCAGGAGGAGCTGTTCCTCCGCGGTGAGGTTCAGGTCGAGGTTCTCGTGCATCTGCGAATAGTATCCGATCTTCGCTCCGGGGGCCACCCACAGCTCCCCCTCTATCGGGACCTCCCCTAGAATGGCCTTGAGGAGCGTGGACTTTCCAGCCCCGTTGGCGCCGAACACTCCGAGCTTGTCCCCCTTCTGGATGTCCAGGTCGACCCCTTCGAGGATCCTCCTGCCGCCCAGGGTC
>JAFVET010000041.1 GCA_017475875.1 Candidatus Methanomethylophilaceae archaeon | reverse complement strand
TCCCGTATTTAAACGGTATTATAGGATAAAATGTGGACGATGAATGTCATCGGACGGTTGTAAAGATTACTGTCGTTGGCATAGATTAACTTTATATCGTAGCGGGTGTTTTTGGAATATACATCCAATGTGGTTATCATGACTGTGAACAGGCGGGCCCAGAAGGTATGCAGCAGGTGCGGCCACACCTGGCTGAGCTATATGTCGAGTCCGATCAGGTGTCCCTCGTGCGGTACGTACCACTGGCAGGAGAGGCCCGTGTCCAACGTATGCAACATGTGCGGCCACACCTGGTTCTCACGTTCGGAGAGCATCCCGACTCGTTGTCCGAAATGCAAGACTCGCCAATGGAAGCAGCCCGAAGTGGTTTACACGAAACACGAGGAACGCGCGAACGTGGACAGCGAGATACTTTCGATGTACGAGTCCGGCATGGGTTGCGTCTCCATCGCCATGGCCACGAGGAAGCCGGTTTCCGTCGTGATAGACGCCGTCATGAATTCGAGGGACGACAACATCCCGTTGCGCATGTGACTTATATAAGCCTCAATTATAGGGGGCTATGCAGTCGACGGCCGGGCCCGATGTTCGTCGCCAATCCGATTCGCTCATGGAGCAGATCGGAGAGGCGTTGGATTGGAGTACGGTCCCGCTCGCACAAGGACCGTTGGTTTTCGTGGGCATAGGGTCGTCTGCTATCGCCGCGGAGCTGGTGGCGGGATACGTAGCCGAGACCACGGACGTTTTCGTACCCGTCTTGTCTGGAAAGGACGTGCCCGGATGGATCGGAGCGGGCACCCAGGCCGTGCTCATATCGTATTCGGGCGACACCGAGGAGGTCCTGTCGGCATACGGCGTCCTGATGGAACGCGGTTCGTCGGTCGTGGCGGTGACGTCGGGAGGGGCGCTGGCTAGGTCCGCCGAGGAAAACGGCACGCCTCTCGTCCGGCTTCCCGGGGGTTCCACGAGTCGCGGTTCCCTCGGATACATGGTCGGGGCGCTAGCGTCCATGGTGCAGGCCTCGGGGGTCTGCGCGGTGGCCGACCGCCTAAGGGACATCGTCGGGTCCATGGAGGTTCCCGGGAGTCCCTCATCCTCCGGACTCGAGGCGGAAAGGATAGCATGCGCCGTCTCGGGAAAGGTGCCGGTGATATACGGGCAGCCCGACGTGCACCCCGCATGCATGCGGTGGCGGTTCCAGACCGTCGAGGAGGTCTCCGGTCTGTGTTTCGACGGCGCGATCCCCGAATACAACCACAACGAGATCATAGCATGGACGCAGGACTACTGCAACAAGGGCAGGTTCGTACCCGTGTTCCTGTACGACGAGGGGTGGTCGGACACCGTACGCGCTTTCACGGAGGCCAGCATAGAGCTGATAGAGCGCCACGGGGTGGGTTGCGTGGTGACGCGCTTCGAGGGTTCGGACGTACTAGAGAAGAACCTCAAGCTGATACGCATCGGGGACATGGTCGCGGCCCGTATGAAGCATAAAAGAAGCGGGTCGTGAGAGATACTTTATCTGATGGTTCTCATTCACGGCCGATACGATGAGCCAAGAAGACGCGCAGTTCATACGCGAAAAGGTCATGTCTCACAACAAATGGTTCGAGGAGAGCATCCCGATGATCGCCTCCGAGAACCTGATGAGCCCCCTGGCCAAAGAGATGCTTATTTCCGATTTCGCCGACCGTTACGCCGAAGGTCTCCCCGGCAAGCGCTACTACCAGGGGAACATCTACGTCGACCAGGTCGAGCTCAAGGCGATAGAACTCGCCAAGAAGGTCTTCGATTCCGATTTCGCGGACGTGAGGCCCATCTCCGGTACGGTCGCCAACATGGCGGTCCTTTTCGCATTCGCGAACCCCGGTGACACCATAACCACCTGCGCCCTCGCCCAGGGTGCCCACATCTCCACCTGCGAGTTCGGTGCCTTCGGACAGAGGGGTATCCACTCCGTCAACTACCCGTTCAACGAGGAGGACATGAACCTCGACGTCGACAAGACCATCAAGCTACTGAAGGAGGTCAAACCCAAGGTGGCCCAGTTCGGTCTCTCCGTGTTCCTGTTCCCGCCGCCGATCAAGGAGCTCAGGGACACCTTCAACGAAGTCGGTTGCCTCGTCTGGGAGGATTGCGCCCACGTCCTCGGCCTCATCGCCGGAAAGCAGTTCCAAGATCCCCTCAGGGAAGGGGTCAACATCGTCTCCGCCTCCACCCACAAGACTTTCCCCGGTCCCAACCACGGCATAATCCTCGGCCAGGACCTGACCGAGGAGCAGGAGAAGCAGATCCAGAAGGCCGTCTTCCCCGGAGTCACATCGAGCCACCACCTCCACGCGATGGCCGCCCTCGCGATCACCCTCGCCGAGATGGACGTCTACGCGAAGGACTACGCCGCGCAGGCATGTAAGAACGCCCGTGCGCTCGGAGAGTCCCTGTACGAGCTCGGAGTTCCAGTCCTGTGTCCCGACCTCGGGTTCACCAGGTCCCACGCCATCGCCGTGGACGTCTCGCAGTTCGGTGGCGGAAAGGACTGCGCCAAAGCCCTCGAG
>JAFVET010000040.1 GCA_017475875.1 Candidatus Methanomethylophilaceae archaeon | reverse complement strand
CTACGACACCGTCAAGGAAGTCGTCGAGACCTCCGACTTCAAGGGAAAGAAGTTCGCGGTCATCAGCCACTGCCCGCCTTACGGGGACTACTCCTACGGCAAGCATATAGTTGTCACGATGCTCGAGGACTGCGGAATGGTCAACGCCATGCCCAGCGGGGGACAGGCCAGCCAGGCCATATCCCTCGGAGAGGCCCTCGCCGCCGCCAACCCCGACTTCGTGATCTTCGAGGACATGGGGATGGCCCTCGACTGGACCGAGGTCATCGCCGGATGGAAGTCCGATTCCGTCATAGGCAACGTCGACTGCATCAAGAACGACAATTTCTGGTGCCTCGAGTACAAGCCCTTCCAGTCGTTCTACAACACCAAACAGGCCGTCAACGGGTATGCCCTGGTCGGAGCGATGCTGAACCCCGCCAAGACTGGAACAGAGGTTCCCAACATCGTGACCGACGCGGACTGGATGGACTACGTGTCCTGGCTGGACAAGAACTGAAACTATTTGCCGGGCACAGCCCGGTTTTTCACCATTGATCCGGGGTTAGGATGACCGAGACAATAGAAGATATATCTGAAAGGCGCAGAACCGGGGTCAAGGCGGTCCGTCACAGGGCGGTGTTGATCGTCGTGTTCGGGTTGCTGGCCTTGTTCGCGTTGTTCGTGTTCTCCCTGACCGTGGGCCCATACTCGGTGTCCTTCGGCGAGGCCATGCACCAGATAGTCGAAATAATCACTACCTTGGGGAAACCCGAGGACATGAGTGGAAAGATCATATTCAGCATCAGGGTTCCCCGTTCCATCGCAGTGATGCTCGTGGGTGCCGGACTCGCCATAGCGGGTGCCGTCATGCAGGCCATGATCCACAACCCGCTCGTAGATCCATACGTCACAGGTGTATCCTCGGGTGCATCGTTCGGAGTCATATTGTTCACGCTGGGCGCCAGTTACATCGGTTCCCTGGCAGCCTATGTTTTCGCACCCATCGGTGCGATAGTCGGAGCGGTATGCGCGTTCATGATCACGATGTTGGTAGCCGAAGGCGCCGGAGGGAAGGCCATGAGCTACGTCCTAGGTGGTGTGATCGTGGCTGCGGGTCTGTCCGCAGGCACGACTTTGATATTGTCGTTCAACGCGGAACGCATTCACAGCATCACGGCATGGATGTTCGGGAGTTTCGCCAGCATCGAATGGGATGACGTCGTGATTATGGTCATTCCCATCATCGCGATACTGATTTTCATACTGATCGAGGCTAGGAAGCTCAACGTCATGCTTCTCGGTGAGGACCAGGCGCGCTATCTCGGTATGGATTCCCGCAAGTACAAGAGGATGATGCTCATGGTTTCGGCGGTCCTGACCGCCATGTGCGTTGCGTACTGCGGCGTCATCGGATTCATCGGACTCGTGGTGCCCCACCTGTGCAGGATGGTCGTGGGCGGAGACCATCGTCTCCTTATACCGACCAGCATCGTCGTGGGTGCGGTCGTTTTGTTGGTCGCTGATATAATATGTAAATCAGGACCTATAGGCGAACTTCCGATCGGCGCCATAACATCCGTCGTCGGAGTGCCGTTCTTCATATATCTCATGCTGAGGGAGGGTCGCAGGTATGCCATGTGACGAAGGGAAGATGCTCCGTGTGCAGGACCTCGTGTTCGGGTACACCGACGATTTCAACAACCTTCAGGGCATAGACATCACCATCGAACCCGGGGAATTCGTGGCTCTGATGGGTCCGAACGGGTCCGGAAAGACCACGATGATGCGTTGCATAAACAAGATACTCAAGATAAAGGGCGGTTCCGTGGAGATCGACGAACAGGACATCCTGCGGATGGACATGGCCGAGATCGCCAAACTGTGCACCACGGTCCCTGCGGACACGCCTCTGGATTTCGCCCTGACCGTCAGGGATTTCGTGTCCCTCGGCCGTGCACCGTTCATCAATTCCCTCTGGTGGGAGAGCGAAGACGACGAACAGATCGTGGACAAGGCGATGTGGGATTTGGGAATCACCAAATACGCCGATCGCAGGTTGCACGAGCTCAGCAGCGGTGAGCGTGCGAGGGTTCTCGTCGCAAAAGGGGTTGTCCAGACACCGAAACTGATGCTCGTCGATGAACCTAGCGCACATCTCGACATCAAATACAAGGTGCAGGTCATGGAGATTCTCCGTGACCTGACCCGCAAAGGGCTTACGGTGCTCATCGCATCCCACGACATCAACCTGCTGACGAGGTTCTGCGACAGGATCATGTTGCTTTCCAAAGGAAAGATCCTTGCTTACGGAAAGCCCAACGACGTGGTGACCGCCGAATCGATCCGCGAGGTCTTCGACATCGAGGTCGAACTAGTGGAATCCAACGGCGTCGTGTACATTCTTCCTACCGGCTCTACCAAAATTGAATGATTTTACAAAGATGCCTCTGTTTCCATCAGTCTGAACAGAGGCATCATGATAATTATTATATATGATGTCAGAATCAGTCGTTTTGCGCGTTGTGTGGCGGCGTGGAGCCGACCGATGCGACGCGAGATGTGAAGCGGTGGGGTGTAAGGAAAGCCTTATATACTACCCGCTTATACATGGGGATGCGCGAGTCACCTGGTGACTCATGCGTTGCAAATCATGGAGAGACGTGATCCCCTCCGGTAAGGAGTGACCTCACGAGCTCTGACGTTCGATGCTACGAATGTTCCGTTAGACGGATCATTCGATTGAGTGCGCCGTTTAGCGGGACAGCGGTGAAACATG
>JAFVET010000039.1 GCA_017475875.1 Candidatus Methanomethylophilaceae archaeon | reverse complement strand
TTCACTTCGCCGGCGCTCCCAAGGAGATCATCGAGGACGAATGAAGACTCTGGATGGGTAATCCTTTATTACATCGGTCGGGGTTTATGGTCTGACGCGACGCGTCGGACGGTCTGCCGATGGATGTTCTGAAGGTCAAGTTAGCTGTCTCGCTCGTCATTTTGATCGTAGGTTGCGCGCTCACCGTTCTGTTCCTTCCGAGCGGAGGGTCGTCCGGGGACACGTGCCTGCTCCTGGACTTCGGCGGATACGAGGTCGACCGGGCCGACGTCGAGGGATTCGAGGACGTCACCCCGTTGGAGGTCATGGAACTCATCTGTTCGGTCACCTCCCACATCTACGAGGTCTCAGGCGACGAGATAGTCAGCGTCGACGGCAGGGCCAACTCGGATACGGCGCGTTGGGGTCTGTATTCCGTTCCTTCCGGAGGCACCGGTTGGATAGAGGTCGGAGACGGCGAGAAGGTGTCCTCATCGGATTCGACCGTGTTGTGCTGGTCGTACTGCGGGGAGGGTTCCTCACCGACCGTGGCGGTCGACGCCACAGGGAAGTGCTTCTATACCTACGAATCACCGCAGAGGGTGGTCTCACTGGCACCGTCCTGCACCGAGACCATCGTAGCGGTCGGAGGTGAGAGGATGATCGTCGGGACCGACTTCTACAGCAACTATCCCGATTCGATAGTGGAATCGAGGGATGCTGGGTACATCGCGGTGACCGGCGGTTTCTCCAACCCGAGCTTCGAGGCCATCCTCAAGCAGAGTCCCGACCTGGTCGTATGCATAGGGAGCCAAGGCACGCACCTGCAGATGGCGGAGAAGCTCCGCAACACAGGGATAGACGTTGTGGTCACTTCCGGCGGCGAGGACATCCGTTCCGTCATGGACAACACGTACATGGTCGGGGTGGCGCTGGGTCTCGGGGACAAGGCGAAGGAAACGATCGACAGGTCCATGGAGCAGATCTACACCGTGGAGGGGCTCCTCCTGGACGACCTCCAGACCCGCGACAAGCACGTCATGGTCGCGCTGTCGGCTGTAAAATCCCCTTGGGTGGCCGGCTCGGAGACCTACATAAACGACGTCATCGGCATCACGCAGTCTTCAAACATATACGCGGGCGAGTACGGATGGGTCCAGGTAAACTCGGAGACGATCGCAAAGCTGGACCCCGGCCTAATCGTCATCGTTTCGGGCGATTACGCCGCGACGGAGGAGGACTACCAGAGGATGCTGTCATCGATGTCGTCGGAATGGACCGGTACAACTGCGTTCCAGAAGGGCGAGATATGGCTGTTCACCGGTCAGGCGGCCGACCTGGCCTCCCGTCCCGGACCGAGGATACCGCAGATAACCGAGATTCTTTCGAGGGCTGTGCAGAGCGAGTCGTTCCACGACGGGATAGTCATGCCCAAATACATCGACACTTACAAGGAATATCTCCATTATACCGAGGAGGGAGCCATATGAGACGCATAATTGTCGTGGCGGCGGTTCTGGTCGCGGCGTTGTCCATCATCACCGTCCCGTCGTCGGACGCCGACACTGACGGAGCGGTGCTGTTCGACCGCGGGAACGGTTCCACCGACTGGTACCCGCTCGAAGGGGCCACGGTCGGATCCGCTTTGACATCCGCCATACCCGGGACCGAGGGTTTCGCCATCGAAGACGGGACGATTTCGGCCTGCGGGATCACGGAACGCACCGTCGTATCGGTCGAGACCTCGTGGAGGGTCTACATCTGGGAGAACGGATCCTGGAGCGATGTCACGGGGACTTTCGACCCGTCGTCCCCGTACACCGGTGGCATTATGGCCGTCGGATTCTACCCGGAGGGGGTCGTACCCACCGAAACTCCGCAGCACCGCGTGTCCTGGACCTCGGTCAGAGGGGATTCGGCTTTGAGCGGGCATCAGGACGACGTCGGTCTCACGGGGGAGGGTTCCCTCAACTGGAGCGTTCCCACCGGGAAGAACGAGTACGTCTGTTCCACGATTCTCGCCGCCGACGGGAAGGCGGTCGTGTTCAACGGCGGAGGCTACACCGCGGGACAGGGGGATCCGACCGTTATCTGCACGGACATCGCCACGGGTAACGACCTGTGGACCTATTCTTTCGCCAAAGGGGCGGGTTACGAGACCGCCACCGGGGCGATCTATGGCGGATACGCATACATCCCGGCGACCAACTACAACCTGTACAGGATACCCCTCGAAGGTCCCGGAGAGAACGGGGAGGACGTGAAGATTCTGAATATTCCACGTGCCGTCGACCACACGCTCATCGGGACCATATACAACACCGGTCCCGCATCGGTCGTATTCGATTCGGGGGTCCTCTATTTCGGTGCCGCCGACGGTTACGTTTACTGCGTCGACAAGGACCTGAACATCCTGTGGAAGACCGCGATAGGCGGAAGGGTGTACAGCATGGCCCCCATGATACACGACGGCAGGCTCTACATCGGTGCCCTGGACGGTACGATGAACGTGTTCGACCAATCCACCGGGGAGCTTTCCCAGTCGGTCACAGTTTTCACCAAGGAGATAGGTTCAGGCAAGGCGGTGAGGACGGTCGGTCTCGCCTGTCCGCCGGTGGTCATCGGGGACACGCTGTTCTGCGCGTTCAACGACGGACAGGGGATGAACAACACCGTCGGAGGCATAGCCGGATACCGCATCACCGACTCCGGTCTGGAGGAGGTCTTCAAGGACACGAGGTTCGGCCTCTGCTCCAACTACATGCTCCCGGTGGGCGAAGGCGACGACGCGTTCCTGGTGCTGTCCGGCAGCGGGGGGCTCAGGAAGGTCCTCCAGGACGGGACCTGGTCCCCCTGGGTGGAAAACGACATAAGCTTCCGCGCCCCGTTGGTGCTCCTGAATGGGAATACGATTGTAGCTTCCGAATACGATCCCGGGTGCAACACGTACCTGATATCGCTCGACGGGAAGAAGGTGGACCAACTCGCCCAGCCCGAGGACGTGGCTCAGTACTGCATGTCCGGACCGGTGGTGGTCGAGGGATACTTCCTGAGCGGTACCGACGGAGGTTACATGTGCTGGCACGGTTCGTTCTCGGCACCCGTTCCGGACGACCCGGTTTCCGAATCTGGAAGCTTCCCGTGGGCGCTGATAGCTGTGCTGGCGATACTGGTCCTGCTAGTCGCCCTGGTCGCATGGTTCGTGATTTCGAAGGCGCGCAGGGAGGACCGTCAGATCAAATACGTGGTCAGGGACCTGGTCCGCGGTACGAACCTCGGCGGGTCCAAGGTACGCCGCAACAAGCGGAGGCTTGCGATCGTTCTCACGATAGGTGCCATATCGGTGCTGGTGATGTTCTTCATAACCCTCGCCTTCGGCCCCTCGGGGACGTATTCGATCGGAGACACCTTCGGATACCTGGTCTCCGCCATTGGAGACGCGATCTCGGGGCAGAGGTTGGACTACAACGAGACGATAATTTTCGATTCGCGCTGTTCCCGCGCGGTCGCCACGTTCTTCGTCGGGATGGGGTTGTCCGTGTCGGGGTGCATCTACCAGGCCATCATCCGCAACCCGATGGTCGACCCGTACATCATGGGCGTGTCGGCGGGTGCCGGTGTGGCGGCCGTCGCCGTCATCGCTTTCGATTTCACCATGTTCGGCCTCTTGGACAACGTCACGTACGCCACGCCGATCGTGGCTATGGTCGGCGGACTGCTCGCGTTCGCGGTGACCATGCTTCTCGCCGAGAAGGCAGGCGGGTCATCCCTCAACTACGTCCTGGCGGGAGTGATCGTCGGACTCATATTCTCGGCGGCGCAGACACTGTTGATGAGCATGGCCGGGAACAAGCTCCAGAGCGCCATATCGTGGCTCTTCGGTTCGTTCGCCAACATAGGCTGGACCGAGGCGATCCTGATCGCGATACCGGCCCTCGCGCTGTCCCTGGTACCGTTGGTATGGGCCAAGGAGTTCAATCTGGTGCTGTTGGGGGAGGAACAGGACATGCAGATGGGTCTGGACGTCCGCCGCTTCAACAGGTGGATGCTGATCCTGGCGTCCGTCCTGGCCTCGGTTTGCGTCGCATTCGTCGGGATCATCGGTTTCGTGGGACTCGTGGTTCCGCACCTGTGCCGCATGGTGCTCGGCGGGGACCACCGTCTGGTCATGCCCGCATCCATGGTGGTGGGCGGTGCTCTGATGATGGCCGCGGACTTCTTCGCGAAGATGGTCATGGTCCCGATGGAGCTTCCTGTGGGTGCGATCACCACGATCATCGGGGCCCCGGTTTTCGCTTATCTCCTCATCAGGAAAGGGAGGATGTACGATGGATGAGAAGCCGCTCCTCGAGGTCCGCGACCTCGAGAAATACTACGAGGACGGATACCACGCCCTGCGCGGGATATCCTACAGCATAGGTTCCGGTCTGTTGGTCGGTCTCATCGGACCGAACGGTTGCGGGAAGTCTACCATGATGAGGTGCATCAACCGCATGCACGACATCTCGTCCGGAGACATCCTGATCGACGGCGAGTCTGTCCTCTCGAAGAAACCGTCAGAGGTGGCGAGGTTCGTGTCCAACGTTCCCGCGGAGCTGAACGTCAGCTTCGGCCTCACCGTATACGAGACTGTCATGATGGGCCGCTACCCGTTCCTCAAGAACGTATGGTGGGAGTCCGAGGAGGATGAGACGATGGTCATCGACGCTTTGAAGAAGTTCGGTGTCGACCACCTCCAGGACCGTCCGCTCGGGGCGCTGTCGTCCGGTGAGAGGCAGAGGGTCCTGATCGCCAAGGCGTATGTCCAACAACCAAGGCTGATGCTCGTGGACGAACCTACTTCGCACCTCGACATGAAGTACAAGCTGGATGTGATGGAGTACCTCAGGGGCCTCGTGTCCAACGACATGACGATACTTGTCGCTGAACATGACATCTCGCTGATGGCGAGGTACTGCGACCTGTGTATAATCATGAAGGAGGGGGGACTCGTGGAGATGGGTCCGCCGAAGGAGGTCATCACCCCCGACCTCGTCCGTGACGTGTACGGCGTAGAGGCGTCCATCGGACTCGATTCCGACGGCGAGCTGTACGTCCTGCCGAAGAAGGTCGTGAGGGAAGACGGCGAGGTGTGGTGACCTCTACTCAACAATCTAATATGCGGTCGTGTGTGAGGAACACCGATGAATCCTAGGAACATCCCGTTGCTGTGCGACTTCTACGAATACACGATGGCCAACGGCTATTTCGAGAAGGACATAGCCGACCGTATCGTCTATTTTGACATGTTTTTCCGCAAGGTGCCGGACAACGGCGGGTTCGCCATATTCGCCGGCCTGGAACAGCTCGTGGACTTCGTCCTCAACCTGAGGTTCTCCGACAGCGACATCGAGTTCCTGCGTTCCAAGGGGGTGTTCGGGGAGAAGTTCCTGAAGTATCTCCGGGAGTTCAGGTTCACCGGCGACATCTACGCGATGCCCGAGGGAACCCCGGTGTTCCCCAACGAACCGCTCGTTGTCGTCAAGGCCACCGCTGCGCAGGCGCAGATGCTCGAGACGTTCCTTCTATTGACGATAAACCACCAGTCCCTGATCGCCACCAAGTCCTCCCGTATAGTTCGCGCAGCGGAGGGACGCACCGTCCTGGAGTTCGGGTCCCGTCGTGCGCAGGGTACGGATGCCGCCATCATGGGAGCACGCGCGGCGTACATCGCCGGATGCGGCGGGACCGCATGCGCCGTCGCCGACAAGTGGTACGGGATACCCGCGAGCGGTACGATGGCCCACTCGTGGGTGCAGATGTTCGACAGCGAGTACGAGGCGTTCAAGGCGTACTGCGAGGTCTATCCGGAGAACGCGACGATCCTCGTCGACACCTACGACACCCTCCGCAGTGGGATCCCCAACGCGATACGCGTCTACAAGGAGGTTCTTGCTCCCAAGGGTATCACCAAGTTCGCCATCCGCCTCGACTCCGGTGACCTCGCGTTCCTCACCCGCGAGGCCCGCAGGATGCTCGACGAGGCTGGGTTGCAGCAGTGTCGCATCGTGGTTTCGAACGCGTTGGACGAGTTCCTCATCAAGGACCTTCTGGACCAGGGCGCCTGCATCGACGCGTTCGGCGTGGGGGACAAGCTCATCACCGCCCAGAGCCAACCGAACTTCGGGGGCGTGTACAAGCTCGCCGCGGTCGAGAACGGTGGAGAGATCGTGCCCAAGATCAAGATCTCCGAGAACAGCGAGAAGATTACGAACCCCGGGTTCAAGAAGGTATACCGCATTTTCGACGGCGACGGCATGGCCACCGCCGACCTCATATGCCTTCACGACGAGGAACCGGATTTCGATTCGCCCCTGGAGATCTTCGACGAGCACGACCCGTGGAAGAGGAAGACCCTGACCAACTACTCCGTTCGCGAACTCCTGGTCCCCGTGATCAAGGATGGGAAGCCGGTCCGCGACATGCCTTCCCTGGACGAGATAAGGTCGTATTCGGCGAAGGAGATCGGAACCCTGTGGGACGGCGTGAAGAGGTTCAGGAACCCGCACGTGTATTTCGTCGATCTTTCTCAGAAGCTCTGGGATCTCAAGCGCGACATGATCCAGGAGCGCAGTGGTAACAGATGACCCGTTGCATATCCGTCCCGAAGTCGGAAGGGGAGAACGTACGCCGCATGCTCATGGAGCAGGGCCTGTTGGACCTCGGGCGCAGGATCTCGTCCGACGGCGGGAACCTTCTGATCCCGGTGGTTTCTGACGTTCCCGGTTTCGAGACGGTCGACACCGAGCTCGAGGAGCAGAAGAGGACGCCGAGGGATTACCGCGAGGTCGCGGACGTCCCTGACGGGATCCGGCAGTCGCTGCCCTCGTCTTTCGATGTAGTGGGCGATGTGGCGATGATCAAGCTCCCTGACGAGCTGATCCCGTACGGGAAGACGATAGGGGAGGCCCTGCTGACGGTCAATCACAGCCTCCGCGTGGTCTTCCAGGACCACGGGGTGAAGGGCGAGTTCCGCATCCGCGACCTGGAGCGCCTGGCCGGGGAGGGGCCGTCCGAGACGGTCCACCGCGAGTTCGGGGTGTCGCTTCGCACCGATCCCGCGAAGGTGTACTTCAACCCGCGTCTGTCGTCGGAGCGCAGCCGTATAGCCGGCCTGGTGTGTGACGGAGAGACCGTCATAGACATGTTCGGTGGCGTTGCCCCTTTCGGAACGGTGATATGCCATCTCGCCAGACCCGCCGTCGTCTATTCTATCGATCTCAATCCCGAGGCGGAACGTTTCGCGGAGATCAACCGCGACCGCAACCACATAACCGTGCTCCATCCGATGACGGGGGACTCGTCCGAACTGGTATACACCCTTCCTCCAGCGGACAGGGTGATTATGAACCTGCCCCAGATCGCGGAAAGGTTCCTCGGATATGCCCTCGACCGCATGAAGCCGGGTGCCACCGCCCACATGTACAAGA
>JAFVET010000038.1 GCA_017475875.1 Candidatus Methanomethylophilaceae archaeon | reverse complement strand
TAAAAACGGATAGCATATCGTCGCCCCCAGATTCAAGAGTGATAGACCATGGCTGACGAATCGAAAAGGATTATCAAAGTCGATTACAAAGCGTACCTCGCCGACAGGAACACCCTGTACGACACCACGAACGCGGACGCCGCTAAGGAGGCGGGACTCTTCAACGAGAACTACACCTACTCCCCCTTCCCATACATCGAGGGTTCGTCCAAAGTGTTCGACGGACTCGGGGAAGCGTTCCTCGCCGCCGAGATCGGCAAGGAGACCGAGGTCACCATCCCCTGCGAGAAGGCAGCCGGGAAGTCCGACACCAAGCAGATCCAGTTCGTCCCCATGAACGTCTTCCAGAAGAAGAACGTCTACCCCCAGGTCGGGATGACCGTGAACATCGAGAACAGGACCGGTACCATCGTCTCCGTCGGAGCAGGACGCGTGAAGGTCGACTTCAACAGCCCGCTCGCCGGACACGACCTCCTGTACAAGTTCACCGTCGTCGAAGAGGTCAAGGAGCCCGTCGACAAGGTCAAAGCCATCGTCGAGGCTTACTACAACCGCACCGACAACATGGAGTACGAGATCTGCGAGGACAAGGTCGTCATCAAGGAGAACGACTTCTGCAAGTACGACTCCGCCTGGACCCAGTCCAAGTTCAAGATCGTCGCTGACATCAGATCCGTCCTCGGCATCAACAGGATCGACTTCATCCAGACCTGGGACATCCCCAAGAAAGAGTGAAACCTTTCGTTTGAACCACTTTAACTTTTATCGCCTGTCTGGGGGCCTATCCTCCCCCTCTCAGGCATTCAATCGAAGAACGCGAGAATGCTGTTCACGTCGTTGTTGTTCCTGCGTTCCCTGTATTCGGTGCGCCTCGGGGCGGCCCTACGACCGGCCTCGGCCTTCCTGACGTCCTCGAACGGGATCAATACCGTCTGTCTGTAGTAGGTCATCTCTTTCTCCTGCGGTACATGACCGCAATGTTATGTACGCAGGAGTAATATAATAACTCTAAGCTGTAATAAATGTAGTAACTGTAATATATGTATCGGCCGACCCTGCGGGCGAATCGGGACCCATACAGAAATCAGGTGTAGAAAATGCCCAGGACAGCCCGACCTTCTTCGGTGACCTCGTATTTGCCAGTACGGGAGTTCTTTGCAACCCAACCGTTCGCAGACCAGTTGTCCACAAAGTCCCTCTGGTAATACACGGCCTCGGTCAAGCGCTGTCTGGCCTTCTTCTCGGGGTCTGAGACCTCGGTCTTGCGGTACCAGATGCCTTTCTCCTTCAGGGACTCTATCATCTTCGGCCCGGTAACCTGCAACCCGTCCCGATTGCGTTCCTCCAGAACGCGCAGACCCCTCACCAACACCTCGTCGGGGATGGCGATGGAATAGCTGTGGATGGTCTTGGGATCGTAGGTGTCCTTCGTGAGTCCGACTGGAAGACCGTTCTCGAAATACACCTTCGGTATGTCCTCGGTAGCCACGGTATACTGTTTGGTACCCACGGAGAACGGGATGGTCCCCGGGACCATCATGGATGCGATGGCCGACGCGGCGGCGTATTCCGAGGAACCCGACGAGATGTTGACGTAGACCTCCGAACCGTCGTCCTCGGCACGTTCGTCCTGAATTATCTTGAGGACCGTGCGCAACATGGCCGAGAAATCGCTCACCTTCTCGATGTGCTCGACGATCTCAATGTCCAACGGGGATCTCTCCCTGATGACGTCTACCACCCGGTCGTAGAACGAGAGGTAGATCTTCGAGCTCTCTGCGAGCGGGTCGCGGATGTAGTGGATGATGTGAACCTTGTTCACTTCGTAGAACATGACAGGATTGACCACTTTCGCCGTCTCGAACGTGACGCAGGCGATCATCACGCGTTTCTTCTTGCCGGATGCCATGTTGACAGGGATAACAGACATTGTGTTATTAACAATATGCCCGAGCCAGGGTGCGAGACCATGGGGCCGGAAGGAACAGTTGGGGAAAATGTAAGGGAATGAGGAAAAACCCTGGGTAACCCAGGGTTGTTGAAATCAGACCATCAGGCTGGCGGACCTGAGTTCGGCGGCGATCTTGTCCACCGCACGGGTCACGTCCTCCGGGACCTTGGCACCGGTACAGACCATCTTCCCGGAACCGAAGAGGAGCACGACGACCTTGGGCTCGTCGAGCCGGTACACGAGACCGGGGAACTGCTCGGGCTCGTACTCGACCTTCTCCAGACCGAGCGTGATGGCCACGGTGTTCAGGTTGATCTCCTGTTCCAGATCCGATGACGCGACGATGTTCTGGACTTCGATCTTCGGTTCGATGGTGATCTTGATGTCGGCCTTCTCGAGATCTTTTGCGACCTTGCTGATAGCGATCTTGACATCCTCGCGGCACTTCGCACCGGTGCAGACGACCTTTCCGCTCCTGAAGATCAAAGTGGCGGTCTTCGGTTCCTTGAGCCTGTATACGAGGCCGGGGAACTGCTGAGGGTTGTACTCAGCTCCGGTAAGGGCTTCCTCGATCTTGTTCAGATCGAGTTCCTGACCGAGGTATGTCGACGCTACCACATTCTCGATGTTCATCTTCGCCACTGTTTACACCAAACGGGTCTATTTATATAGGCTTTATAAAAGTTTGTATCATCCATAGCCAAATTGGTACACGTAATGGATGATTTCGGAAAGTCCACGACACATGAAAACTCGATAAAATATGGAGTCGGGTGAGGGAATCGAACCCCCATATGCGGATCTGCAGTCCGCCACATAGCCACTGTGTTAACCCGACTTAGGCCTCCTGATTTGTTGTTCATATTAAAGGTTTTTTGAGATGATGCTTATAGTGCCACCCTGTTACACGGCCGATGCACTGCAAGGACGTGTCCATGCGCGAGGTTGACTTCGAACTCACGGAGCAGTCGATTGCCACCCTCATGGATGGGTGGGTCGCTTATGTGCGCACGGAATTCCTCGTGTTACGGAACGGGGACGATTATGCTATCGTCGAACTGACGAAAAGGAAGGGCGAAGGCCTCTTCCGCGAACTGGACGGATACCGGATCGTCTCCCTTCCGAAAGACACGGTCTATCACGAGGACCCGGATCTCGACGTGCTCAACACCCCCGCACTCGCCGGGATACAGGCCATGTATCCGGGCAAGGCCGTCGTCGTCAGGGGAATGTTCTCCCATATCAACTTCATAAAGGATCTCGTCCCGGAACGCCTCATGGTGGTCGACAGCATACCGCCATCACCGTCGAAGCTCGGCGTACTGACCGACATCGCCCTGGGTTCGGGGTACATAGACCACCCCGTGGTCAAAGAGGACAGGATAATCGACATGGCGGACATGATCCCGCTGGTGGAGACCGAGGCGGTCATGTTCCCGTGCAGGGTCTCGCACCTGTCGTCGGAGAAACCGTACTTCTTCCTCGACGACGCCCCGGAGGTGGACAAGGATGTGACGCTCATAGGGTGCCACCTGTCGAAACGCATCTTCGAGACGCTTTACGGGAGGGACGTGCCCTTCCTCAACGTCTGTCCGGCGGACCACGTGGATCCAGATGTCAAGACCATCGTCAAATGCTGCAAGGTCAAGAACGGGCACGTCATCGAGGGGAACTGCGTCAAGGTCCCCTGGGGCGCGACCGTCCCGGAGGTCGTGGACGCGATCAACGCGCTGTTCGGGGATCGCAGCGAACGAGCGCGGTTGATGGCCCGATAACCTTCCTCGGTGTCGCCCCTGCGGCACAGGAGCTCCCCCAACAGGTACCACGAATCGACGTCCCCGGGATCGAGCTCGAGATGAATCCTCAGATGTTCGACCGCCTCGTCCACCTTGCCCTGTGAGGCGAGGTGCCTCGCATGGACCTTACCTTTGGACTCCTCGTCGCGGACGCGCATCATCTCCATCCGGCCCTTCTCGATCAGCGTGCGGGCGCTGTTCTCGGTGACCCAGGGGTATCTGGTGCGGACCAGCTCGATGAACGGCCCCGCCCGCTCCTCGACGACCTTCGCATCCGGACCGCGGTAGAGGTCCCTGGGGACGTCCACCACAAGCTTGCCGTGGTAGACCGTTATGTGCCCGTTCTGCGTCAGACCATCACCTGAAACTAACGAACCTTCCGCACGCGTCACGCCTTCCACGTCCGAAATCGGACAGCCTGGCGATCTGTTCCCTGCGGAAGACCGGACCGTCCCTGCAGATCCTCTGGTCGTCCATCACGCAGCATCCGCAGACGCCTGCGCCGCACTTCATGTAGCGCTCGAGGGAGAGCTGGCAGTCGAGGCCCAGCTCCTCGCAGGCCTTGTACGTGAAGTACAGCATGACCTCGGGGCCGCAGGCTATGACGCAGTCGTAATCGTGCTGCGAGACCTTCTCCCGCATCAGTTGTACCGCGTTCCCGTGGAATCCCATGGAACCGTCGTCGGTGGCGATCCAGACGTTCTTCGAGTGCCTCTCGGCGACCTCCTTCAATATCACGTCACGGTCGCTGCGGGCCGCTATGATCACGTCCGCACCCGTAGCCGCCACCGCGGGCATGACCGCCGCCGTACCGACTCCGCCGCCGACGATCAGCACGTTCCCCGAGGAGAGGTCGAACCCATTTCCGAACGGTCCCCTGATCCCCAGCCTGTCCCCGGCCTCGAACTCGTGGAGGCGCCTGGTGGCGGGTCCGATCGCCTTGACGGTTATCGACTTCTCCCTCCCGTCCACGGACGACACGGACATGGGGATCTCGTCGCATCCCGGGATCCATACCATCAGGAACTGCCCCGGCCTCACATCCGCGTCTAGATCGAAGAAGAAGCTCTTGGTGTCGTAGGCCTCGTCGACGACCCTTTTGATGACTACCGTCTCACTCATGTGCCGCACCCACCATCGAAGAAATGTCACGGTAACCGTATTCCTCCATGAACGAACGGAGCCCGTCGTTCACCTGCTCGAACACGTCGATACCGACCGTACCTATAGCACTGCCTATCTGGAAGGCCGACGCGCCCGCCATTATGTACTCGGCCGCATCCCTCCAGCACGAGATCCCCCCGACGCCCACTATGGGGATGTCCAGGACCGTGCGCAGGTCGTATACCGCACGGACCCCGACGGGACGGATCCCGTTGCCGGACAGTCCGCAGAAGCCGTTGCTGAGGACCGGTCTGGCGAACTCCGGCGATATGACCATTGCCTTCAGTGTGTTTATCGCCACTACGGCGTCCCCTCCGGCATCCTGCACCGCCCTCCCGATGTCCTGGAGGATGTGCGTGTTGGGGGTCAGCTTCGCCCACACGGGGATGTCGACCGCGGACTTGACGGCGGACACGATGTCCCCCACCATGCGCGGGTCCGTCCCGACCTCCATCCCGAACCCCTTGGCGTGGGGACACGAGAGGTTCAACTCGACCGCCGTCGCACCGTAGTCCTCCATGCGTCCCGCGAGCTCGGAGAAGTCGTCGGGACCGGCCCCGTAGATGGAGCCTATGACGGGTCCCGCGGGGACCGCCTGCTCCATCTCGGCACGGAACTCCTCGATTCCTGGATTAGGAAGCCCCATGGCGTTGACGTAGCCGCCGCAGACCTCCAGGAGACACGGATTCGAATGACCTGGGTTTGGTTGGAGACCGACCGACTTGGAGACGACGGCGCCGGCTCCGCATCCGAACATGCGCACCATGGAGGCGCCGGTCTCGTCCATGACGCCCGAGGCCACCATGCCCGGCAGCCCGAGCTCGACCTTCCCCACCGACGTCCTCAGGGAAACACCATCTTGCATGCCCTCAGGGTAGCATCCGGTGCTAAAATAACCTTGGTCGGAACCACGCAAGGACGGGAAAAGCCCGATGTCCCGGGTGAGGTGATCTACACCCGGTGGACGGAAATGACATAGAAACCTACCAAGGTTAAAATCGGAGCTGGTGTTCGGGCATGCATGGACATCGGAACGGTGCGCGGGGATTTCCCGACGATCCGCAAAGGCAAGGGGATCTACCTCGACAGCGCCTGCCAATCCCTCAGGCCCGACCAGGTCATCCAGGCTGTGGTCGAGTACTACGAGGAATACCCCGCGTGCGGAGGGAGGAGCGTCCACTCCATGGCCGACCGCGTGTCGGACGGGATGGACCGCACCAGGGAGGCCCTGGCATCGTTCTTCGGAACCGACGACCCGGACTGCTTCGTATTCAACAAGAACTGCACCGAAGGTCTGAACACGGCCGCCCGCGGGCTTCCGTTGAAAAGGGGCGACGTGGTGGTCACCACCGACACCGAGCACAACAGCAACCACGTCCCCTGGCTCGTAGCCGAAAGGGAGCGGGGAATAAAGAGGAGGATGTGCCGCTCCAAAAAAGACGGAACATTCGATCTCGAGTCCTTCAAGTCCTGCATCGGCAGGGACGTCAAGGTCGTATCCGTCCAACACACGAACAACGTCACCGGATGCACAGTACCCGTCAAGGAAGTGGTGGAGATCGCCCACGACGCGGGTGCCATCGTAGTCGTCGACGGGGCCCAGGCGGCGCCGCACATCCCAGTGAACCTCAAAGATCTGGACGTGGACGTGTACTGCTTCTCCGGCCACAAGATGCTCGGACCCACCGGCACGGGGGTCATGTACGGGAAGAAGGAGGTCCTGGAAAGCATGAGTCCGCTCATGGTCGGGGGAGGCACGGTAGGTCTCGTTTCAGCGGATTCATACAATAACGCCCCCGTGCCCGACCGCTTCGAGGCGGGGCTGCACAACTACGCGGGCGTCCTCGGACTGAGGGCCGCCCTGGAATATCTGGGGCGCATCGGGATGGATGAGGTCCGCAGATGGGACTCGCTCCTCATGGAAAGGATGTTCAAGGGACTGGAGGACCTCGGCAACGTCCACGTGGTGGGACCTTCCGATCCCAAGGAACACTCCGGGGTCCTCTCGTTCAACATAGACGGTCTGAGCTCCCACGACATCGGGATGATGCTCGACTCGATGGCCGGGATCATGATACGGTCCGGGATGCACTGTTCCCATCCGTTCTACGTTTCGCGCGGGATAGACGGGAGCGCGAGGGCTTCCACCTACCTCTACAACAGCGTCGACGAGATAGACGTGTTCTGCGACACCGTCGTGCGCATCTCGGAGACCTTCGGCGATTGAGCGTCTCGCGGACGAATCCGACGATGAGGGAAGCCGTGCGCCCTGCGCACGGCCTTGATCCCCCTGTCGAAAAAGAGGTGCTATAAGTTCTAGAGTGGATGACTCGGACTGAAGTCCTCGTCATCCATTCTTGAACATCTCTTTTTGGCCTCGCTTCACTCGGCCCGATTGCGCCCTGTACGGGCGCGATTATGAGGATAAGACATACCTGTGCGTGAGAACTCTATAGCTGCCGCTACCCGTCGAACACCATCCGATCAGAAAGCTATGACGAGATTTCCGAATCTGAACATGCACATGGATGCGAAATGGTCAAGATTCGGATATCCGTAAGCCGCATCCTTTGTCTTCTGTATCTTGGAATTGATCCCTTCAGCCACACCATTGTTCACCCTGTGGTCGAACCATGCCAGTATCCTGTCTATCTTCAGTTTGAACCTATCTGCGCGTTCCCTCATCTCCTGACATCCCTGTATCCTGACCCAGGCATACCACTCCTCGAACGCCTCCTGCGCCTCATACATGTCGGCGCATTCCAGTACCTCACAGAATTCCTCCTTCATATCGTACGCCAGAGCCAATTCGGGATTGTTCAGTCTGATGTTTGACAGCTTCTCGTTATCGTATTCGGACATGTTCTCGGGACGTTTCAGTACGGTATACTTCACATTCCTCAGCCTCTCCCCTTTTCTGCGTTTCAGACATCTCTTCCTGATATCGTTCAAGGTGTTGTTGATCGCTTGCACCAGGTGGAAGCGATCCCATACCAAAGTGGCATTCCTGAAATACCTCTCGACACCCGATTCGTAAGTGCTGCTCATGTCGGCGCTTACGACCCAGATGTTATCTGGATCCCCACCTTGTATACGGAGATAATCGCAGAATCTCTCCATGGCACCGACACCTTTGCCTTCTGCGATGAAGATCACTTCATGATTGTTGTCGGAGAACACGGTCATGTACTCATGTCCCTTCCTCCTCTGAGTCTCATCCACGAACAGAACGGTCACATGAGATAGGTCCTGTTCCGGGATAGCATGTCTGATACGGTAATCCAATATGTCTGATACGATCCAAGGTCCGGTATGCATCATCTCCGCGGTAGCGGAGACGGTGTTCTTGCATAACAGTCTGAGAACGGATTTCTCGAACTCCTTCGTATACGAGACCTTCGGTCTCGCCAAAGGGAACCTGACCTGAGGATACCTTCCACAATTCGTACAATGGAGCTTTGGGAGGTTCACAAACAGTTTCACATCATACCCCATGTCAGGGATATGGTCGTACTCCCTATCCACATACTCGTGGGCACGACACCAGCATCCGCAATGCGGACATCTGTAGAAGCGACCCCTCTTCATCCTGATATTGATCATGACCTTTCCCAGTATCTCCGTCTTCCATGACTCCGGATCATCCGATGCCCTGTCCGGGGCATCGGGATGGTCATCATCGTGTTCGGGGAGATAGGTCTCCACTTCCTTGGAGACCACCTCCCAATGATCGCTCAGTCTTAATTGGGCCCTGATCATCCGGTACTCTTTCGTTCTCTCTTCAATACCATTATCTACCGAAGCTGCTCTCTTGGGAATGCGACTACCTCCTGTCTGGACAACTTAAGGTATGTCGCACCTGTTCTTAACAAATCTTGAACTTCGCTTCAGCAATCGGATTCATCCGCTTCGCTTCTTCATCCGATTGCTTTCCACCTCAGAACTCAGAGAGACTTTTTTTTATCGCTCCCGGAGAGAAGACCTTGTTGGTCCTGTTCAGCATGGAAGGGATCCCACTGAACAATTCCGCGAGGATGCCGTCGTCCTCTCTCCACACGTCTTCACGGTAAAGGTCGACGATCATCTTCTTGGATTTCTCGACCTCGACGAAGCTGTTGGTCTCGATCAGAGCCGAAACGGCCTGGGGCATCCCGCCCGTGATCATGTACGTGGTGTATGTGTCCATGAGGTTCCTGTGCATGTCCTCGTCCATGGGTACCCCGCTTTCGAACGACTCCCTCACCATCTCCAACTGCTGCTCCTTCCCGACGGCCCACATGTATTCCTCGAAATCCATCGGGTTCATCGGTATCGTCCTGACCTCTGAAGGAAACGTTATCCGGGTCTTCATTCTGAGCGTGATGAGCGAGCCGGTCTCGATTATCGGATACTTCCCGTAGGCCACGAGGTATTTCACAAGCTGGTGTGCACGTGGAAACTCCTGGACCTCGTCGAAGACCACCAGACTCTCGTACTCGAAGAGACGGACGCCATAGTATCCCGATAAGAGACGGAACAGACGATCGGGATCGTCCGAATACCTGTTGAACATGTTCTTCACGGCATCGCTGGCGGTTAGGAAATCCACCATCAGGCACGACCTGTACTCTCTCGTCCCGAATTCTTTGACGATCTTGCTCTTGCCGACCCTTCTGACACCCTCTATCATCAACGCGTACCTGCCGGAGTCGTTCTTCTTCCATTCCTCCAGATCTTGGTAGATTTTCCTTCTGAAAATGTTCTCCGTAGATACACTCATCGTATCCAGGTGATTATATCTATTTAAAATATTACCTATGCAATTTTTCTGTAAAGATTATTGTTACCTATGCAATTT
>JAFVET010000037.1 GCA_017475875.1 Candidatus Methanomethylophilaceae archaeon | reverse complement strand
TGTCCGATCCCTCCAGACTCAGGATGACCGTGTCGGAGAACATCTCGTACTTCACCGACATCGCCTACCTCAGCAAGATGATGGACCTCTCGCAGATAGAACCGGTCATGTCCCTCAACGGCATCGTCGCGGAGACGCATCCGGACATGGAGGCGTTGGAGGAGGCGGGACGCGATTCCGCGATGGAATCGATGTCCTCGGACGACCCGGTGAGCGTCCCGGTCTACTGCGACGCCGACTGGAACTGGAACATGTTCATGGCCAGGAACGGGAGGATCGAATGGAACGTCATGGACGACGAGGGCGACCTCCACTCCAAGGGGGAGGCCGATGCCGCCGACATCCGCCTCGAGGTCCCGGACGCACAGGGCCGCCAGGTCCTCACCGACTACGTGAACACCCTCAACGGCAGGGACAGCTTCATGGGCAACGTCTTCTCGCTTATGGACGAGAACGGCTACGAGGACGACATGGCCAACGCCTACTACGGTTGCCTGTCCGTCACGGTCATGGACCTGCTCTGGAGGATGTCGATGCTCGACCACTTCCTGGGAACCGGTTGCGGTGCGGAAGGCGTGCGCGAGGCGATCATCTTCTACGACATGGACAGACTCGACGCACCGACGATCGGGGCCTTCGTGTGATCCGGGGGACAAGGTACCGCATTCTTGGACGGCCCATACGGGGGAATGCAAACACGCCTTGCTGGACGCTTTGTCGCAACGATTCGGAGCATACGATACCTTCAAATAGAGAATCCCGTATGGAGTCAAAAGATACCCTGGATAGAGATAGTACTGGCTATCGGTCCAGGAGTGAATGTCCGCGTAGACATTAATCAGGAGAGATTTCAATGGGAACGGGAACAGCCGCTCAAGGAAGACACAACAAGTTCAAGACCCACATCCCGTGCCGCAGGTGCGGAAAGCGCGCATACCACGTCAGGAAAGGCGTGTGCGCGTCCTGCGGATACGGAAAGACCGCCAAGCTCAGGTCCTACAATTGGGCTAAACTCCGCGATTGAGTGGATTGCATGGCAGGGCCGAAACACAGTTGCGGCGTAGTCGGCATCTGTGCCGATTACGATGTCGCATCTGATCTTCATACGGCCTTGATGGTGATCCAACACCGCGGACAGGAGAGCGCGGGCATATCCGTCTTTGACGGTACCACCATAGGTACCGTCAAAGGCAACGGACTCGTCGAAGTCGCCCTCCCCAAAGACGAGCTGGTGAAACTAGGCGGTCACGAAGGAATCGGACACGTCAGATATTCTACCACCGGCTCTAAAAGCGTAGTGAACGCTCAACCTTTCACGGTGACCACCGCCTTCGGGATGGTGGCCGTCGCCCACAACGGCGACATCACGAATTTCTCCACCCTCAAAGAGAAGTACATGAAGGATGGCTGGGTCTTCCAGACCGACTCCGACAGCGAACTGGTGACCAAACTGCTCGGCAAGTACCTGACGCAGTACGACGATCCGGTAAAAGCGATACGTGCGACGATGGGCGAGATAGACGGCGCCTATGCGCTCACCATCATGATCAACGACCGCCTGTTCGCCGTCCGCGACCCGTACGGTCTGCGTCCCCTGTGCCTGGGAAGATTGGACGGAGGATACATCGCCGTCTCCGAGAGCGCCGCGATCGACGTTCTGAGGGGGGAACTCATACGCGACATCGCACCCGGCGAGATCTGCGAGGTCAGGAAGGATACCTTCAAGATATATCCCGCCCCGGGAAAGCACCCCAAGTCCCACTGCATGTTCGAGTGGGTGTACTTCGCCAGACCCGACTCCATAATCGACGGGGTCGGAGTGTACGAGGTCAGGAGGCGCATCGGTGTGATCCTTGCACAGGAGTGTCCTGCAGACGTGGACCTTGTCATGCCTGTCCCCGACTCGGGAAGGGCGCACGCCATCGGATACGCGGCGGAAGCGGGCATCCCGTACGAGGAGGGGTTCATGAAGAATCGTTTCGCGAACCGCACGTTCATCATGCCCGACCAGAAACAGCGTGAGAACGCGGTCTCCATGAAGATGAATCCCATCAAATCCACCGTCGCCGGTAAGAAGATCCTGATCGTGGACGACAGCATCGTCAGGGGCACCACCCTGAAGAAACTGGTTTCGATGCTCAAATCCGCCGGTGCCAAAGAGGTCCATGTAAGGGTCGGCAGCCCGCCGATCATAGCTCCATGTTACTACGGGGTGGACATGAAGACCAGGGACCAGTTCATCGCGGCTTCGCACACGGTCGAAGAGATCAGGGAGATCATCGGTGCGGACAGTCTCGCATACATCAGCATCCCCGGACTCATCAAAGCGATCGGGATCGGCGAGAACGACCTCTGCCTCGCCTGTCTCACCGGAAAGTACCCCACCAACATCCCCGGTGAGGTTCACAGGTTCCAGTCGACGCTTTCCCACGACTTCTGAAGGCGCATCGAGCATTCCAGTTGTCTGGATAATCGTTCTTCATATCAATCTCTATTCTGTCGATGGCTACCGTTTATCTGCGGAAACCAGCTTGTGGTAACTGTTTTCACCATACTGTTCAACAGACTGCAATCGAACCTTACGATATATTTAAATATCAGAAGTAGATACTAGGTTTGCTGGGCAGGTAGATCAGTTGGAAGATCGTTACCTTGGCATGGTAGAGGCCGCGAGTTCGAATCTCGCCCTGTCCACCTT
>JAFVET010000036.1 GCA_017475875.1 Candidatus Methanomethylophilaceae archaeon | reverse complement strand
GTTCCGACGAGCTCGTTGCCGTTGAAATAGGTCGTGTCTCCGATATATCCCTCGCTGACCATGGAGATTCCGAACGTGAGGGTGCGCTCCTTGGTCTTAATGTCCGCGGTAGAGGAAGATCCGTCTACCATGGATGGCAGGCTGTTCGCGCGCGCGGACCCGACCGGGACGGGGAAAGGTCCGTCTACCATGGATGGCAGGTCGTTGGCGTCTTCGCTGAACTGTCCGGTGACCGACGCCTCGACGTCGCAATAGATGGAATATGCGACCTTGTCGGACACCTTGTCGCCCCTGCTGTCCGTAAGGACGCCGGCGTAGATCTTGAAGTCCGTCTTGACGGTCGCGTCGTATTCGGAGCCGAGGTACTGGGTGACGTACACGTCCGCCAGGAGGCCCAGCATGTCGTCGAGTTTCTGGTCCTTGTCCAGAATTCCGTTGTCGACGAGGTAGTTCTGCACGTCAGATTTGTCGAGACTGTACTCGAAACCCTTGAGGTGGGAGCCTGTTCCGGCGGCGTCGACGTCCGCCGGGATGGCCACGGCCAGTGCTGCGAAGAGCATGACCGCGACCGTGAGCACGGCAGTGATTCTGATTCCGTTCATTGGGATCACTGTGGGTCAAGTGTCTTCCTATATACATTAACCTTCGGTAAACGCCGTTGGCCGGATTTTTGGTATTTACGTGTTTTCTTTCACGACATGCGCACCCCGTGCAGGAGTTCGTCCAAAATGTACAGCGATCCCTGTATGCCGTAGACTGGTCTGGGGATGACGTCGTCCAGCCCCATGGACGAATGGCCGATCGGGATGCCGATGAGGCAGGTCCCGTTGGCCTCCATGGTCAGCGCGGTTATACCCTCGCACAGGACCACGTCCGATTCTATCGGTTCCTTCCCGAACGCCACGTCGAAATCGGTCCTGGCCAGGAAGTCCCTCAGGGCCTCCACCTGCGTCTCGTCGGAGCCTTCGTCGGCCATCACGGCGAGGGGGGCCATCCCCATGTAGTTGTACAGCCACTCGGTGAGCGGTCTCACCACGGACCCGATACCGGCGATGGAGAACGTCAGTCCGCGGATCCTCAGCGAGTTGTATTTCATACCAAGGAACTTCGTGAGGACCTTCCTCTTTTGGTGTTGCACCATTTCTAATGCAGGTGCGGGGTCCTTCCCTGTGGCTTCTGCGATGGTCCGTATCCACGCCTCGACGGCGTCGAATCCGACGGGGGCCCCGGCGGGGGACTTCACCGTCTTCACACCCATCGGTTCGTAGAACTCCAGCAGGGGAGACGAGAACTCCGGGCAGATCACTACGTTGTACTCCGCATTCACCGATTTCCTCATATCGTCCAAGGAGGCGCCCGCCCCGGGGGCGGACACGAACGTCAACCCCATCGATTCGCAGATCCCGCGGAGCTCTTCCAGGGCGTACGCCCAGTCCTTGTCGACGATCGACAGGCCGAGGAGGTTGAACCCGCCCTCCACGACCCCCGTCCTTTGAGGCGATACGAACTCCAGGACCTCCCTCAGCGTCCTCCCGTAGCATTCGGGCATCGGGAGCGACACCAGCGACGAATCCATGAAGATGGCGCGGTCCTCGAGTCCGAGCTCGCGGATGGCGTGACGGTGGTCGTCGCCTATGAGGGCGGCCCCGGGCGAATCGATCACGACGACCAGGGAGGGCTTGGCCTCCTGGACGATGGGGTGCCCCTCCTCCAACTTGTACATCGCACCGTTGATGAAGTCGTATTCGTCGAGGTACGTCGCAGGTACCCTCTGGTACCCGTTGAAGTACGGTTTGTACACGTACGCGCTGCCGTCCTCCATCCTCGGGAGCACCGCGCAGGAATGCACCATGTGCCTGATGCGGCAACCGCCGGGTCCGTGGAGGAACGCGATGGCGTCGCCTATGCTCTCGACCGCCATTATCGCACCGTTGAATCCGTCCGGCAAAGGCCTCATAGCCCCGCCACCTCCCTCCATCCCTCCTTGTTGGGGAGGCGCATCATGTTTTCCAGGTACACCGCGTATGCCAGTTCGGCGTCTATCCCTATGCCGATCTTCTGCATCCTGGCGAACCTGCATCTGCCCTTCATGGGCATGACCACGTCGCATATCAGCAGGTCGGGATCGAGTTCCTCCATGTCCCTGACCAGGTCTTCGAGCCAGTAGTCCTCCGTGAAGGAGCATTCGTGCCTCGACACGGGGCGCTCCTTGTTCTTCCTCGTGCTGGGCATGAACCCCAGTCTGACGAGGTCCACCTTGAGGTCGAGGAGCAGGTCGACCAGCCAGTCCAGGTTCCCGTACATCTTGGCGGTCATGATGACCCTCTTGCCCTGGAACCTCGGGGTGTGCTCGGCGATGAACGCGGCATACCTCCTCTCGACGTCGGCTATCTCGACCTTCGCCGCCTCGGGATGCCCCGTGGCCTCGCCCAGCCTCTCCAGCCATTCCTCGTAGTCGTAGAGTCCGATCGGGAGCGGCAGCGGGAAAGGTTCCCTGCCGGTGCGTTCCTTGAGGATCTCCGCCATCTCGCGGGTGGCCCGCGTGTCGTTGATCATGAAATCGAACTCGGCCTCGCAGTACCCTATGATGTTGTCGGAGGTGGTCTCGTCGAGGAAACGGCAGTTCTCCCTCAGTCCGAACAGCGAAAGCACGCGGGTGAGCTCGTGGAGGTGGCGGCGGGTGTGGAGGTCGTAGAAAGACGAACCGATTATGTTCACCATGCCCTTCCCGCGGGGACGGGAGACGTCGATCATCCCGGCGATCGCCTTGGCGCCCATCATGAAACCGTCCGTGTACTCGCCGTTGATGTCGCCGTCGGTGAGCACGGTGTGGAACCTGGTTCCGGGATGACGCGCGGACACGGTTTCCACCACGCCTTTCGTGTCGTCGCCGATGATACCGGGCATGCAGGTGGTTATGACCGCTATGTCCCTGTATCCGACGGCCGCGGCCTTCTCCAAAGTCTCTTCCAAAAGCCTGGTGCCTCCGAAGATGGACATCGAGTCGTCCATCCCCGAGCAGTACATGTTGTAGCCGGGCGGTACCTTGAACCTGTGTTTCTGGAACTGTTCCACCACGGCCTTGCCGCGAGTCGTCCCCATCAGATGGAGGCACGACATCGGTCCGTGAAGCACTATTCCGACGTCGTTCATCTTGGCGAAGGCCGCCAGGGCACCGTATGCGGCGCACGACTGCATCATGCCGGTGTCCTTGATGGACGTACGGCGCTTCACCTGACAGCCGTCGCACAGTATTCGGGCCTGCGGTACTTCCCCCGACGGGGCGCGTATCGGCCTTCCGGCGGCCAGGTCGGTCATCTGATCGTCGTCCAGGGGATGGGGGTACGTCAGTTCCATCTTCCCCTCCGCCACTTTGACGATGGCGTCGGCGATGGCGTCGGCCTGCTTGGACGGAACGGAGTCCGGGTACAGCTCGCGAACGGTCTTCCCTGCGGATTCCGCCTCGCGGAACTTCCCGTCGCGCGGGATGACGGCTATGACCTTGGTTCCGGCGGCCTCTGCGAACGCCCTTACGGACGCCTCCTCGTTCTCCACACCACGGCAGTTGAGGACCACGCCCAGAAGCCTCGGTTTCCCGGTGTCGAAGTTGGCGAGACCCTTCATGATGTTGTTGGCCGCGTACATGGCCATGAACTCTCCAGAGGTCACCAGGATGACGGCGTTGGCGTATTCCCCGCGAAGCGGCACCGCGAAACCTCCGCACACGACGTCTCCCAGGACGTCGTAGATCCTGAAGTCTAGATCGAGGTCGTCGGCCCCCAGTTTCCTGAGGGTGTCGAACGTGGTGAGTATCCCGCGTCCCGCACATCCGATCCCGGGTTCCGGACCTCCCGCTTCGGTGCACAGGACGCCAGCGGTGCCCTTCACGATGACGTCGTCCAGCTTGCGCCTGCCTATGGGGACGGTGCGCACGTAGTCCAGCACGGTGGTCTGGGATTCGCCCCCCATCAGGAGACGCGTCGAGTCGTGTTTGGGGTCGCACCCTATCTGATGTACCTTGCACCCTCTCGATGCCAGGGACACAGAGATGTTGGCCGATATCGTAGATTTTCCTATTCCGCCCTTCCCGTAGACCGCGACTTGGAGCATTCGTCTGCACCTTCCGGACTTCGGAATCGTTCTTCCCGTTTTAATACATTGGATGGTGCGACCAGTCATAGTTTCCGTGTTTCCAACGGATTCGGATAAATAGAGAGCAAAGCATTAGACGGCCCTATGAAACGTGGAACCGCGGCGAGACTGGCCTGTTGGTCCGTCATGGCGGTAGTGCTCATTGTGCTCTTCCTACCTGCGATCGGGATGGTCGTCGCCTATTTCCAGCATGACGACGTGTTGAAGATATCGCAGCCGAGCGAGTACGACCTCACGGAAATGGACGAGTACACGCTCCTTGTGAACCTTGATCTGGCATTTTCGAACGGCGAGAGCGGCTATGTGGAATACGGATCCAACCTAACCCAGGTCTATCCGTCTACGGACATGCAGGCCCTTGCAGCGCTGGTCAAGTCCAGCGGCGAGACGCACGCACGCGCCCTCGACTCCGACAGGAACCTGAAGGAGCAGTCCGCGTTGGCCGTAAGTTCCGAGACCGACATGAAACTGCGTGTGGCCGTCGTCTCCAACCAGTTCCTGACGAAGTCCCTGGACATCGACGCGATGCTGGGCATGGGCGACGAGAACAACACGCTCAGGTTCACTTCCACGACCGAGAAGGAGGGTAGCAGGACCAGCATGGAGTTCGTGATCCCCTGGCTTCTGTGGGAGATCAGCGCCACGTCCCATTACGACCTGAAACTTGACATAGACGCATCGTATTCGAACTCGTTCGACCTCGACGTGAGGTCCACGACGAAATCCCACGGTGGGAACGAGGTGTTCTCCACCGACGGAAGCACCGACACGATCAGCTTGTGCAGCTACATGCTTCCCGGTACGACCGGCAGCATAGGGGCGTGTACGTTCGCGGTCGGGAACGACGGATACAGGACCATGACCATGACCGTCCCCGATGGCAAGGTGTCGGATTATTTCCTGGGACTGGAATCGGACGATGGAATGGGCATCAAGATCGGCGATTCGACGTACGACATGGACATCGAACAGCTCCATGCGCTCGGAAACGCCTTGAAGGCCCTCGAGGGAGGCGCTTGAGATGGGCTTCAGCGAAAAGGATTTCGAGAAGCGCCCGGGCAAGGCGGCCGTCCACGGCATCGTGACCTTCCTGCTGCTCGGCGTCCTGCCCCTGCTCGTAGTGATGTGGATAGACGGCTCCCTGACCCTTCCTGTGAACATCGACTTCATCAGTCTGGAACATCTCAGATCGTTGCTCATGAGGTCCGTGTACGTCAGCCCTATCATGGCCATCCTATCGTTCCTGGCCTTCTATTACCCGAGGAGCGAGAGGAAGCACATGCTGCTGAGGGTCCTGTTGCTGTTCGCATCCATCGGTTACCTGCTGTTCGTGACGAACATGGGTCGGATCGGGGATGCAGTGATCCTCCGTATCGGAGACATGGAGATGACCGTCGGCATCACGCTGACCCTCATGGTCGGGATACTCGTGGGGCTGAAGATGCTCAGCATCCCCATAATCTACGCGGACTACCTCGACTGCGAGGAAGCGGAACTGGAGCACGAACTCGAGAAGTTCCGCGAGGAGAGGAAGAAGGAGCGCAAGGACCGCAAGGGCAAGAAGGACGGGGACGGCAAAGACGACATCCGTGTCAAAGGCAGATACAAGTGAGGTTTTCAGATGGGCATCAACATAGGTTTGGACGAATCCGGTTCGGCGATCGCTCCGTGCCGGGACCTGCGCAGGGACGTCAGGAAGGTGCATCTCGACGATCCGTCGGGATTCGAGGAATACCTCGAATATGACATCAAAGTGGACCTCGAAACCGCCAAGGGGGCGGTCGGGGACTGGGACGCGTTCCTCAAGAGGAACCGCATCAACGCCGAGACCGACGCCGTCTACATGGACAAGGTCAAGAAGGACGAGGACAGGAAGATCCTGGAGCCGCTGGCGGTCAGGGAGACCACCTGATGGGTCCTGCTCGAGGGTGCGCTCGGGGACGTGAGGTCCAAAGCGGTCGCAGCTTCCGGAGGGCGCGACACGGTCACCGGATGGGACTGCCTTTCGTTCGACGAGATGAACGACATGTGCGCGTCCTGTCCCCTTTCATGGGACAATGGTCGCGGATGTGTCG
>JAFVET010000035.1 GCA_017475875.1 Candidatus Methanomethylophilaceae archaeon | reverse complement strand
GACGACTGCTTATTCGACTTCAGCTACGGAATCGATTTCATGCCGTCCCAGGTCGGGTACTCCAGATGGGACCAGAAGCCCGTGGGGGAGCCGATGTGCTTGCTTCTACGGAAATCGAAGGCGTACCAGCGGCTGCTGTACGACGACGAGATCGGAGACCACTGCATCAACCTCATGATCGATTGTTCGGCACCACACCTCCTGCACGCGTTCATGGCCAGGACGGACGTGAACCACGAGAAGCTCTTGACGGTCAACAGGATGGCGTTCCTCGGGTGCCTCAACATGATCCGTATGAACCTGGACAAGAGCGACGGGGAATGGCTGAAGATCAAGGAGTCGATAGACAGATACAATCTCGGCGGCCTGAAGATGCTGACCTTCGATTGACCGGCCCGTTTCCGGAGTCGTCCGTTTCACGACCGCTGTTTTCAAGGAACTGCACGTTCCCCGACAGGCGGGGACAAATCAATAAACGACCTTCCCTTTATCCCGACAGAGAGCATGAGCTATTCAGATTCATTGTCAAAAAAGCTCGAGTCCGTCGGCGCCACCGAGGGTTCGAAGCTGTCCGTCGACAGGGACGGCCGTACCTTCGTCGGGACCCTGATGCCGCACCACGAGTTCAGTGCGCCGGACATAGTGATCCTGAAGATGAAGTCCGGATACAACGTCGGCGTCAAGGTCACGGATTCAACATCCATAACGGTACTCGAACAGCCGGCGGAACGCGTCCCCCGGGACACGAAGGTCGAGGTCAGGCCCGGTCTCCCCAAGCTTGTCCTCATCGGTACGGGAGGTACGATCGCGTCGTACGTGGACTACCGTACCGGGGCCGTCCACCCCGCCCTGTCCACCTCCGACATGGTCAACGCCGTCCCGGAGATCCGCGAGGTGGCGAACATCGACGCACGCGTCCTGTTTTCCATATTCTCTGAGAACATGGACGTCCACCATTGGCAGGAGCTCGCCTCGGCGGTGGCCGACGAGATCAACTCCGGGGCGGACGGCGTCATAATCCCGCACGGGACCGACACCATGGGATACACCGCAGCGGCCCTCTCGTTCATGTTGGGGGACGTCGGGCGCCCGGTCGTGCTCGTCGGGGCGCAGAGGTCCTCGGACAGGCCGTCGTCGGACGCGTCGAGCAACCTGATGGCCTGTGCGCGTTTCTGCACCCAATCCAAGAGGTCCGGGGTATACGTGGTGATGCACGATACCCTGGGCGACGATTCGTTCGCGGTGCATTTCGGGACCAGGGTCAGGAAGATGCACACCTCCAGGCGTGACGCGTTCCACAGCATCAACAGCCTCCCCGCGGCACACATCGGACGCGACGGCAAGGTGGAATTGAAGTGCGACCTCCCCGCCGCACACGGCGGCACCATAGTGCCCAAGACCGGGATGGAACGCTCGTGCGTGCTCCTGCAGTACTATCCCGGGATGGACCCCTACCTCTTCGAGGACGTGTTCATGAAGTCCAAAGGCGTGGTCATCGCAGGTTCCGGACTGGGCCACGTGAACTCCGGTATGATCCCCCTGCTCCGCAGGGCGACCGAGAACGGGACGATAGTCGTCATAACCTCACAGTGCCTGAACGGCCGCACGAACCTCAATGTCTACAACACCGGGAGGGACATGCTCGCAGCCGGCGTCGTCACCGTGTACGACATGATCCCGGAGACGGCCTACGTGAAGCTGATGTGGGTCCTCGCCAACTCCTCCTCGAGGGAGGAGGCGGTGGAGATGATGCGCACCCCGCTCGCCGCGGAGCTTTCCGACAGGAGGGTAATCGATGAGTGAAGACTACGAGATGATGTGCGGGATCGAGATCCACCAGCAGTTGGACACCAAGAAGCTCTTCTGTTCCTGCGACAGTCGCCTCTGCGAGGAGGGACAGGGCGCCATCTACCGCAGGCTCAGGCCGACCACGTCCGAGATGGGCGAGATCGACCGTGCCGCGCTCGCCCAGTTCCAGAGGCATCTCGGATACCGTTACCAATGCTGCGAGGGGACGTCGTGCTTGGTGGAACTCGACGAGGAGCCTCCGCACGACGTCAACCCAGACGCCCTGGCGACCACGCTGACGTTCTCCGAGATGCTCGGGGCGGACATCGTGGACGAGATCCATTTCATGAGGAAGATCGTCGTGGACGGTTCCAACACCTCCGGGTT
>JAFVET010000005.1 GCA_017475875.1 Candidatus Methanomethylophilaceae archaeon | reverse complement strand
CAATTATATCACACCTATGCTGGACAAAGGATGGGTCGTGGAGAACCATAAGAAGAGGAATAAGTTCGATCTGACTTCCAAAGGGGAAGCAATAGTTTCGGTCTACGGGAAGGAATGATCAGTCCCGCTCGTACTATCGTTAAGGGCCTGGATCCGGGAAGATTCTGCGGGACATCATGCGAGTTTACAACTGGGCCGATTGATGAGATATAATCGGGACAACGCATATCATAGTCATGTTGCCCTGATATCTTCTTTGCTTATTCGTTTGGATTTGAAGTTTATTGCATCTTTGATGGGGATGTTCTTCAACGTCCCAGCAAAGTGTTTGAGTGATAGCAGTCAATTCAACTCCATCCTGTTGATTGGGAACATATCATTCATTTATCGTAGAGGACATCTTGAATCGATTAAGATGATATGATTTTACATATCCGTTTTAAAATGAATTGGGGGCAGAGCCCCCTCAATTAGTTTTTCAAGCCTTTGTGACGAGGCTGGATGCCTTAAGAGTGATAGTTATCTTACCGCCAGTGCTTTTTTCACTGATTGAGTAAATGACTCCTTTGTCACCATAGGTGATTTCGTAAGTCTTCTTCTGATCGTCTTCTCCGACGATGAATTCCTGGGTTACAGCATGGCGCTTTCCGAAGGAAGTCGTGATTGTACCGGCATCTATTTTTTGGCTCTCGACATACTTCACTCCTTGGTCCTTCAGCATCTGTTTGTAGGATTCGAGGTTGATTATTGCGAAGAACTCGGTCTTTGTCATCGTTTGGTCGTCGTTGATTTCAAGGTCATCACCATCAACAGCAGTGACTACGAGTTTTTCGTCAGCTTTGCCGCTCGCTACACTCTTAGATACGACCGTAAGTTCATCACCATCAACAGCAGTGACTGTAGAGGTTGATGTTCCCACTATCTCAACCACTCCTGCAGCGGTTGGCATTGACATTTTGGTAGTCCAGGTGACGGTAGTTTCTTTGACGACTTCCTGCTCTTCTACAGTCTTTGATAGGTCGAGGTTGGTCTTACTGAGCACCGATTCCATCATACCAAACATGCTAATCTTGTACGTAACCCCGGTTTCAGGGTGGTTCCACCATTTGTCTCCAAAACTATCTTGATAAACGTTGCAGGTAATCCTTGCACCATTAAAAATGATCTCTTCAGTGCCTATAGGTTCTGATTCAGAGGACATGTAGAGAGTATAGAGGAATTCATCAACAGTCTCCTGTACAGTTCCTTCTTGTTCCATTGTTGCTTCAATGTCTAACTGAGAGTAATCTTCGACCGCAACTGTTGTCTTGACTACGTCAACGTCGAGGCTGTCGCTTCCTCCATTATTGAAGAAAGCAAAATATACGCCTACGCCGGCGACCGCCACTATGACGATCGCGATGACGGCAATGTAACTTGTCTTCATGGAAGGTAAATCGCTATGATTGGATATAATATGTTCTGATGTGTCAGATGTGGATGAATTATCCAGTAAAGTTCACAATTTCCTACAATAAAACCAGTAAAAACCGAGTTTATGCGAGTACATCTAAGCAATGTTAACACTGCTGTTCGCAGAAAATCCGATACCAATCATGATACGGAAAGTTGAGTAAAATGGTGCAAGGGACGAGATTTGAACTCGCGGACCACTAAGGACTAGCCCCTCAAGCTAGCGTCGTTGGCCAGGCTTGACTACCCCTGCGACAAATCGTCCAATGGGGACGTTGTATATAATGATTTTGTACCCGTCCCATCGCTTCAGATCAGGGAAAGGGACGATTCCAGCAGAACAATGGTCGCAGGCATCAGGCCATCTCATTGGCCAGGTTCATGGCTTCGCGCATCATTCAAACCCGTGATCCATCTGACAGCTTCTGCAATCCGTTCCGGTTATTCCCTTACAGTTTTCAATGCAGGTGATAACGCCCCCGTCCATAGGAGACAGGGGCTGTAAACCGGTTCAGTCCCTTACGAGTTTGTAGGTGAACAGGAGAATCTCCTCGTCGTTCCCTGTGATTTCGGCCCAAGGCGACACTTCTTCCTCCAAGAACTCACCCTTGGTTCCGGTATCGAACATGACTTTGCCGTCCTCCACCTTCCATGGGAACTTCTCGTACACGAGATAGTCACCGTAAAGCTCCATTTCGCCCGAGGAGACCATCTCGTCGATCTCCTCCTGGGATATGTCGTCGGGCTTCTCCAGCATCATCAGAAGTCTCCCATTCTCCAAGAACTCCGCTTTGCTCAGGTAGATGTTCTTGTCGTCTATGCTGTCATCCGCCATTATGTCCTCGACGGACCGCCAGGTCTTGTTGAGGTCCGAATCCATTAACAAGACCTCCTTGATCCTCCATCTTCCTACGACGTCGATAGCCATGCTTGAGGACCTCGTTATTCGGTATATTGCACTTTTGGAACCATTCCCCGTGGCAAGGGATGCGAACCCTGCGGACGTCGGGGAGGTAGCTTGTATCCCAATCCGATATCGGTGAAGATCGTCGGCAATCGGTTCCTGTGCTTTCTGTAGTCCCTTGCCGCGTCGCACATGGCGATAACGTTCTCGTCCGGACTCGAGATGGGTGTCTCGCAACCGGGAGCGAGGATGAACCCTCCGCCTTCGGCGGCAGCATCCATGATGCCGAAGCACTCCTTGCGGATGGAATCAGGAGTGCCCATCATGATCCCGTTCACCGGATCTATGTTCCCCATTATGGTGAAGCGACCCTTGGATTTCGATTTGGCGGATCCCGGGTCGACGGCATGGTCGAAGCTTATGCAGTCCGCACCCGTGCGGGGGAAGATGTCCATGACGTCCAACGTGTTCCCGCAGATGTGGACGAAAGTCGGGGCGTCTTTGTACTCATCCTTCACGTCGTCCACCACCTTCTTGATCCCGCCGAGGCAGAACTCCTCGAACATGTCGGGGGAGATCAGGTCCTGCGATGCGGTCGGGTCGGCCATCCACATGACCGTCGCACCCGCCTCGAGCATCCTCCTCTGCTGGGCCGAGACGAAGCCGGTGACCTTGGAGATCAGCTTCTTGACTATGTCCCCGTCGAACAGGGCGCTCATGAGCATGTCCTCCACGCCCATGATGTAGCCCGCCGTGCTGATCGGTCCCCACGAGAGGCCGCAGATGTGCAGATCCTCCGGCAGGATGCGGGCCGTCTCCTCGAGGCTGTCGACGAAGACGCTGGTGAACATGGGGCATTCTTCGGCGGCCCACGGGTCGAACAGGGCGAGGTCGTCGATCTGCTTCTCGGTCTTGGCTATCGGTTTGGGAACGACGCCGTAGTCGTCGTCCGGGAAATCCACCTTCATGCCGAGGTCCTTGAACGGTACCTGGGAGTCCAGAATGGGTTTGACGAAATCGGAACCCGTGCGCACCGCGTAGTCGACCGAGACCCTGGCGGAGATCTTCGGGTCGCTCCTCGCCTGCGACATTCTGTATCCGGCGCTTCTGGCCGCGGTGACGAGTGCGAAGTTGTTGACGGGTACGCGGCAGTCGTCCTCATGGTTGAGTGCGGCCGCGACGCAGTCGCGGTGTCCCAGTTCCTTCATGGACGTGCATGGTTTTTCTATTATTTATTCAGAAGAGCGACGACCTCGTCCGTGAATTCGGTGGAGGTCAGAGTCCCTCCTACGTCCGGGGTCCTGAGTCCCCTGCGGTACGCCTTGGTCACGGCGTCGTATATCGCCGTGCACTCGTCACGCATGCCCATGTGCAGCAGCGCCAACGCGCCTCCGAGTATCATGGAGGTGGGGTTGATGTTCTCCGGGTCGATGCCCAGGTAATAATCGGCATGTCCCGATTCGGCGAGGAAAATCGAACCTCCGTCGAAGCACATCGGGGAAAGGTGGTTCCCGCCCGTTAGGCCTGCGAGCAGACCTGCGACCGGGTTCCCGTAGAGGTCAGCGCAGATGACGGTGTCGTATTCGGTCGGGCGGCGGACCAGCCACGACAGCCATCTGCTGAGCTCCTCGTGGTGGGCGGCGATTTCCCTTCCTGAAAAGACCTCCTCCAACGTCTCGCCGAACACCCCGCTGCTCTCGGGGAAGATGTCGGTGCGGGTGACGCAGTCCACCCTGGTGGACCCTCTGCGCTCCATGTCCTTGAGGGCCCGCTCCATGAGCGCCCTGCAGTTGGATTTGTTGACGTATTTGGTGATGGAGACGCCGTCGACTTCGGGCGTCTCGATGATGTCGCGGTCCTTCAACGGGCTGCTGGACCACAACGTGATGTCCACACCGGGGACCCCGAGGTCGTCCGCGAGCGTGCGGAACACGCGCTGGGACGAACTCAGGTCCAACTGGTGTTTCAGAAGGTAGATCGGGTCGCTGCGGGTCCCCTTGGCCTCCGTCCTCACGGGACCCAGGAGGACCGCATCGGCCTCGTTGGCCATGTCCAGCGTCTCGACGGGGAGATAGCTGCCCGTGGCCTCGTAGCCGGAGATTCCGATGGTCCCGTACTCGAAGTCGATGCCGTCGTCGGTGACGGCCTTCAGGACCCTGCTGGCGGAATCCGTCACGCCGGGACCCTGCACGTCCCCCGGTAGCACCAGGACCGTCGGCATGTCAGAGCAGCCTCTCGGCGAGACCGGCGTAGATGATCGGGAGGTTGATGGTGGCATCGCCCTCGACGGTCATCTTCTTGGCGTCGGCCTTTACCTTGCCCCAGGACACTGCTTCCCTGATGCGTGCACCGGAGAGCGATCCGTCGTATTCCTGTGCGGTGGTGAGGTAGATGCAGTAGTCGAGACCGCCGCGGAACTGGTTCCACCAGATCACGTGGTGCTTGGAGATCCCTCCGCCGATCATGATGGCGCCGGTCATCTTGGCGTGGTTGGTCATCTCCGAGAGCATCTGCTCGTCGGCGAAGAGGTCGATCCTGAGCTT
>JAFVET010000034.1 GCA_017475875.1 Candidatus Methanomethylophilaceae archaeon | reverse complement strand
GACCTCGGCGGGGTGGACGAACAGCGGGTCCTCCTCGAGGCTGCGCTTCTTGTCCCGGAGCACGGATTCCATGGTGTCGGCGATCTCGACGAGCTTGTCGCGTTCGGGAGGGGTCCTCATCCTGGAGGCCTTCCTCCCCACTCCGGACACGATCGCCTCGCACACGCCGTCGACGCCCTCGGGCATCGGACCGGAGACCAGGACGGTCGGAACGTGGATGTCCTCGATGAGCTCCGACTTCTTCTCCACACAGGTCTTGAAGTTGCCCAACATGAAGACGGCCGCGTCGTACTCGTCGATTATGCCCTTCTCGACGGCTGAGATCTGCGACGTGAGCTTCCCGCGTCCGCGTGCCAGACCCATGACGACGGTTATCGCGCCGTACCTGCGGAGCTCCTCCGCGATGTCGCATATCGGGTGCGGCATGTGGTGCCTCCCCAACGTGGGGCCGACCACCGCTATCTCGGTACCGGCCAACGGGACGTCCTTGACGACGCCCCCGATCTCGGTGCACAGTTTGGATATGGCCTCCCTGTCCTCGCCGGGTACCGACATTATCACGGAGAGCATCTGCGAGCTGCGGTTCTTCTGCAGGACCACCCCTCCGATGTCCTCGATCATCTCGAAGAGCTCCTCGGAACGGTAGACGCCCCCGTCGTACATCATGACCTCAAACATCTGCGGAACCTCCCATGGAAACGTGGACGTCGCGACCCTGCGCCAGCATGTCGGGCTCCATGAGCTCCTCAGTGGCGACCACGGTGAGGACGTTTCCGTCCAGGAGGACCCTGCGGTTCTTGATGCCTTCCGGCATGGTCCTCCAGACCGCTCCGATCATCTCCCTCATGTCCTCCTCGCCGGAGGTCACGACCATCTCCGACATCTCGGATTCCTTCGCCTCCTCCACGTCGAGGTCGAAACGCGTCTGCTGCACGACCTTGCTCCTCCCGTACCTCTTCCACAGCAGGGAGAGGATCTGGGGGGCGTAGCGCTCCTGGGTGATGGTCAGGTGGACCCCGGGTCCCTCGACCCTCACGTTGGCGACGTCGGCTATCGTCTTGCGGGACGGCTCGCTCTTCAGCACCAGGGAGAATATGAATAAGGGACGGGCGGGCATGAGCACCAGCTTCGCCCGCTCGATCAGGACGGCCTTGTTCAGGTCGCTCATGATCTCCTCGAAGAGACGCGAGTACGCGTCCCCTCCGAATCCGTCCTCTGCGACTACCTCTATGTCCATGTGGACACCTCACAGGAACCCTGAGCTCAGCAGGGCGCCGCCCACGGCCCCGATGTACTGCGAGTCCGGCGGGACGATGGGACGCTCGCCCAGCACCTCGCCGACCGCGGACACCAGACCAGAGATCAGAGAAGTGCCTCCGACCTGGATGATCGGATGCCTGACGTCGATCTCCTGTAGCTGCTGCTCGTACACCTGCTCGGCGACCGAGTGGCACGCGGCGGCGGCCACGTCCTCGAACCTCTTTCCCTCTCCGAGGGTTGTGACCAGGTCCTGGATACCGAAGACGGAACAGTAGGAGTTCATCTTGGCGTTCCTCCAGTCACCGCGGTCCGCTATCGCACCGAGTTCGGTGACGTCGACCTTGAGCCTCTTGGAGGTCATCTCGAGGAACCTGCCGGAAGCACCGGCGCATATCCCGCCCATGGTGAAGTTGTCCGGCACGCCGTCCCTCACGGTGATGGCCTTGTTGTCCATTCCACCTATGTCGATGATGGTCGCCTCGCCCCTCTGGCGGTCGGCGAGCCATACCGCGCCTTTGGAATTGACTGTGAGCTCCTCCTGGACCAGCTTGGCGTGGAAATGCTCCCCGAGCGTGAAACGCCCGTACCCGGTGGTTCCGATGGCCTCGACCTGCTTCATCTCGATGCCGGCCATCTTCAGCGCGTTCTCGAGCACGTGCGTCGCGGACGCGACGACGTCGCCCGAAGGGGTCCAGTCCTTGCCGATGATGCGGTTGTCCTCCATGACCACCGCCTTGGTGGTGGAGGACCCGGAGTCCAGGCCTACGGTGATCCCGGTCTGGCGCTCCCTGGCGAGGAGCTCCTTCCTGGTGACGATGGTGACGAGCGCCTCCATCCTTGTCAGGAGCTGGGACGCCTTGAGCCTCTCGGTGAAGGAATACGTCACCACGGGGAGGCGGGTGTTCTCCTGCACGAACCTCCTGAGCTCGTTGCGCACGAGCGCCGCCTCGGCGCACCTGAAACAGGTGGTGATGAACACGGCGTCGGCGTCGTACTGGCCGTCGGCGAGCTTCGCGGCACGGGCGATCATCAGCTTGAGCTGGGGCGAACGGGGGTTGAAACCGAACCTCTTCACGGCGTCGTCGATGTCCGCCGCCGAGACGTCCGGATACACGATCTTGGCGCCCACGGAACGGGCCGCCTTCTCGATCTCGTACTGCACGCTGCTGTACTCGGTACCGCACGAGAGCTGCGCTATCTTGATGGTCATTTCAATCCCTCCAGGAACTCCTTGGTCTGTGCAACGAAATTGGTGGCCTGGTCCTCGTCCTCGGGGTAGGTCACATACAGGACCGGGATGCCGCGCCTCTTGATCAGGTACTTGACCATCAGGTTGGACCTCTCGCACCCGACGCATCCGAAGCTGTATGGGCAATCGTCCATCACTATTGCCGCGTCGGCGGACTCGATCATGGGGCCCCAGAGGGCGAGCCTGCCCCTCACGCCGGAGGGGACCTCGACGCCCGCGTACTTCAGTCCCTTGACCACGTCGTCCAACGTCACGTTCATCGGAGGCATGTCGACCTCCAGGTTGTCCACCCTTTCCTGTATGGCCGCCATCGTGCTGAGAGGCTCGTGCCCGAACCTCTCCACCAGATCGAACAGCACCAGGCTGTTGGGCGGATCTATGAAGACCTTCATTCCTGCACCTCGCAAATCTTTTTGAAATCGTTTACCGGAAGGCGTTTCTTGGCGGGCGTCGGCTCGTACTTGGCGCCGGCGTCCACGCGGTCCAGGCCGCGGTGTATCCTGGTGAGGAGCTCCCACTCCTCCTCCAGCTGTGCGAAACCGGGACGGGTCCCGTGCTGCGCCCTGCACCTGCGGGGGTCGGAGCACCTGTAGGCCCTGATCTTGGTGAAGACCTCGTTCCGGTACTTCTCCCTCACGCGGTCCCTTATCTTCAGGACCAGTTCCCTGGGGCCCTCCACGAGACAGCCGTAGCACGTCTCCTTCACGAGGGCCTCCTCCCCGAATGCGTGGATCATACGGACGAGCTGGTCGGGGGTCAGCATCGAGTCCGGCGCGATCATGAAAAGCCTAGTCTCCCTCTCTTCGCTCATAGGTCATCCTCCGTGATGTATACGACGGACTCGTCCTCCAGACCGTCCATGAGGCGGTCGAGGTCGTCCGCGAAAGTTCCGATTACGTTCGTCCCGTACGGCTCCTCGCCGGTGGGTCCGAACTCCTTGCTGTCCTGCAACCTGATGCCTATCAGACCGTGGTGCGGCCTGGCCTGGTTGGTGAGACCGATGTCTCCGCGCTTGACCTTCTTGAACGGCTCCTGCGGATAGAGGTTCTTCCCGCGCATCTCGTCCCCGTAGAACGTGACCATAGGGAGACCCTCGAAAGTGAACTGCACCTTGATCGACCCGACCGGCTTGTGGCTCAGCCCGGTGACCTTGCGGAAGTAGTGGACGCTCACTGGATCCTTATCAGTCAGCTTTATCCTGAACACCCTGTCCCTGGGGACGCCGAACGTCTCGACCTCTCCCGCGTCGAGCGCCGCCATGGTGTGTTCAGGCGACTGCTCGGTTATGATCGCGTCGTCGGACGTGTCGCCGGTGCGCACCTGCTTCAAGCCTCTTTCAGCGAGGAACTCCGCACCCTTGGACTGCGTCATTCCGACGGACAGCGCCCTCGTCCGCCGCTGTGGACTGCCCCTTTTGCTTGGCCCGCCGCTTCAGAAACGTGCTCCGGCCGATTTCCTCCAGGAACCTGTCAAAGCGCCCGATCATGCGATATCCGATCGTGAGCACG
>JAFVET010000004.1 GCA_017475875.1 Candidatus Methanomethylophilaceae archaeon | reverse complement strand
TTCACCCGCACCGCGCCTACACAGGTCTTTATCTCGGAGAGCAGCTCGCGGTAGTTGCGCTCTTCGAACCTCTCCTCGTACTTCATGGAAACACCGCCGGAGTACAGGGTGAGCATGTTGTCCTTGGAGAACGAAGTGGCGCTGGTGAACGCCACGGCTCCGTCGAGCCCTAGCTCCCGGATATAGGCGTCCAGGGGTGCCAATGTACCGGACATGCATATCGACGACCTGCAGTTCCGGAGCGGGCCCGCGGCCAGGGACGGGTCCATGCAATAGACCTGGAAACGGGGGTTGTCGCCGCCGAGGATCATGGTTATGTAGTAACGGTCGTCGCTGGTGAGCCAGAACCTTAGGAAATTGCCAAGCGAGCGGACGTACGACCTCGGCAGCTTCTTCTTGGATTTCTTGGACTCCGCGATCTGCTCCCCCATGTCGATCATGGTGCGGAGGAGGTTCTCCAAGGTCCCGCTGGTTATCCCCAGCCTGTACAGCATCTGCTCCTGCAGGAAATCAGGCGGAAGGAGACCGTCGTCGTCGATCAGATACTCGCGGATGGCGATGCCGAGCATCTCCCTGAGGACGGATGTGACATCGGACACCGATATCCCGTCGAACAGACCGCTGTCCCCGTACTCCAAGGCCTCCTTCTCGGCGTGTTCCAGACCGTAGGAAGAGAGTTCGGCCGTGAGGAGGTCGCGCAGATAGTCCGGAAGGTTGTGGGCCTCGTCCACGACCAGAGACATCCGTTCCTCCGAGATCCCGACCCAGTCCTTGAAACGCGAGAATATGACAGGCGAGAACACGAAAGGATACGGGACGGAGATCACATCGGCCTTGGGCAGGAGGAGCTTGGAGAACTCGTAGGGACAGAGCCCCTCGGCCTCGCACATGGACCTGAACTCCTCCGGGTCCGGATGGACCTCGCGGACCTCACGCGCCCATGCGTCCAGGTCGACCGTGGAAATGGTGTCGAAATACGGACAGGCGCTGTGGCCGTCGGGACCTTTGCGCTTGAAAGCCGAACACAGACCGGAGATCTCCTCCGAGGTCCCGGTCGAGAGGTCGGGGTCGTCCCTCATCATCGGGCAGGACTGTGCGGAGCGCCCCTGCAACGCGATGCAGAGCACGGGCACCTTCAACGCCGAGGCCTCCTCGACGACCTGCTTCTGCTGCGACTTGGTCCTCGTCAGATAGATGAGTTTGCGGTCCGTGCCCAGAACGTGCGGCAGGGAACCGGACAGGGACGAGACGGTCTTGCCCGTCCCGGTCCCCGCCTCGATGACACCGATCCCACCTTCGGAAACCGTGGACGATATGAAGTCCACGAGTTCCTTCTGGCCGGGACGGTATCCATAAGGGAATATGTCCATGGTCAGGAGGCCTGTCCGCCCCTGACCCAGACGTCGTCCGATAGCTGGTCGTAGATGGACAGGTCCTGGTCGGACTCGTCGTCACCTTTGCGGACCTGGTTCATCAGGGTGGCTATGCGGTCGCGCTTGAAGAGCCAGTAGTGGATCCTCCACTCCCTTCCGTCGTAGAGGGTAGTCTCCTCCCTCTCCGTCGTGAGGATGCCCGCGTCCTCCAGCATGTAGAATGCGTCACGGTCCTCAGGTTCCAGCACGTTGTCGATGATCCTGTCCGCGTACCCGAAGAAGTTGAGGACGTGATGCGCCAACATGTACGCCTCCTCCTCGGCGAGGTCCCTGGACCCTTCGATGCTGTTCCTGATGGCTTTGGCGAGGTCTTCCACCGTGACCAGGGACATCGTCTCACTCCAGGTACCTGATGTCCTCGGAACCGACCGAGTTGGAGATCATCGCGATGAGTTCCTGCGGGACGCGGTTGTCCACGGTGAGGAACATGGTGGCGTTGTTGCAGTCCCTGCCTACGGACATCTGGCCGATGTTGATCCCAGCGGATCCGAGCGTGTTGCCGACGACTCCGATCACACCGGGCTCGTCCTTGTAGGACACGTATATCATCCTCTGGCCGAGGGCGATGTCCACGGAGAACTTGTCCATTCCCACGAGCTTCGCCTGTCCGCCGATGACGGTTCCCCTGATGCTGCGGGTGATACCGTTGTAGGTGAACCTGATGCACATGATGCTGTTGTAGTCGTTCGCGTTCTCGGAAGAGGACTCCACGATCTCGATTCCCTTCTGCTTGGCGATCGGGAGGGCGTTGATCATGTTGGCGGACCCGATGACCCTCTCCAGGTATCCGATGACGGCGGAGACGGTCAGGAGCTTGGTCTGCTTGGACGCGAGCTGTCCGCAGTATTTGATCTCCAACTTCTGCAGGGGGCTGTTGCCGACGATCTGCTGCACGATGGAACCCAGGCGCTTGGCGAGCGGGATGAAGACCTCGGTGTCCGAGTCGAGCTTGCCGCGAGGGGCGTTGATGGCGTTGGAGATGGTCCCGTCCTTGAGGTACATGACCGCATGCTCCGCGATCTCGACGGCCACCCTCTCCTGGGCCTCGACGGTGGAGGCTCCGAGGTGGGGGGTCGTGACCAGGTTGTCCAACTCCAGCAGCTTCTTCTCGTCGTCGGTGAGCGGCTCGTTGCACCACACGTCGAAGGCGGCGCCGGCGATGACCTTCTCCTTCAGGGCGGTGTACAGGTCGTCCTCGTTGACGATCCCGCCGCGGGCCACGTTGGCGATCCTCGCGTTGGGCTTCATCATCTTGAACTGCGGCATGGAGATCATGTTGCGGGTCTCGGGAAGGAGCGGGGTGTGGATGGTCATGAAATCGGAGGTGGTGATGACCTCGTCGAGGGTGGTGAGCCTGACACCGATGCTGTCCGCGACCTCCTTGGGGAGGAAGGGGTCGTATCCGATGAGGGTCATGTTGAACGCCTTCATGCGCTTGGCGACCTCTCCGCCGACACGTCCGACCCCGATGATTCCCAGGATCTTGCCGTTGAGCTCGACGCCGGTGTACTTGGACCTCTTCCACTCGCCCTTGTGCATGGACTCGTGGGCGAACGGGATGTTCCTGGCCAGGGCGAGAAGCATGGCGCAGGAGTGCTCCGCCGCGGAGAGTATGTTGGCGGACGGGGTGTTCATTACCAGGATACCCTTGTCGGTGGCGCAGGGGACGTCGATGTTGTCCACGCCGACTCCCGCACGGCCGATGACCTTCAGGTTCTTGCCGGCCTCGATGACCCTAGGGGTCACCTTGGTGCCGGAGCGTATGATGAGGCAGTCGTAGTCTCCGATTATGGAGCACAGCTCCTCCTCGCTGAGGCCGGGTTTGACATCCACGGGGAAGCCGGAACCCCTCAGTATCTCCAATCCCTCTTCGGAGAGAGGGTCCGAAACCAGAATCTTGGACATTTTCATTCCTCCAGAATCTCATCCATGGTCGCAAGGAGCCTTCTGATCCCTGCGGGCGTGGTGTCGCCCATGTGTCCTATCCTGAAGGTCTTCTCCTTGATGTCGCCGTATCCGTTGGACACCTCGAATCCCTTGGCCTTCAGTTTGGAGTTGAAAGAGTCGAAGTCCAGACCTCCACGGTTCAGGACCCCTATGGAATTGGAACGGTAGCCCTCCTCGGGGAAGATGCCCGCGAGCTTCCTGTCGGCCCAGTCGCGGACGAGGTCGGCCATCTCCTGGTGCCTCCTGTAGCGGGCCTGCATCCCCTCGGCGAGGATGCGGTCGAGCTGGTAGTCCAACGCGTACATCAGCGACACGGGAGGGGTGGTGAGGGCGTAGTCGACGTCGGCCTGCTTCTTGATCTTGAGCAGGTCGCCGTAGAAACCGCGGTTGGGGACGGTCTTGGCCTTTTCGAGCAGCCTCTCGGAGCAGAGCATGATGGCGAGGCCGGGGGGCAGTGCGAGGGCCTTCTGGGTCCCGAAGACGACGGAGTCGGGGTCCATCTCCTTGATCCTGAGGTCCATGGCGAAAGCGGACGTGACAGCGTCGACCATGGTCAGGGCGTCGGGGTTCTGGGCGCGGACCTCCTTGGCGAGGGCGACGGAGTCGCTGAAGACACCGGTCGAGGACTCGTTGCTCACCCAGTGGACGGCTTCGACGTCCTTGGTGATCTTCCCGGCGATGTCCTCGGGCTTTATGGCCTTGCCCCAGGGGACCTGGACCTTGTCGACCTGCTTGCCGTTGAGCTCGGCGAGCTCTATGGACCTGTTCCCGAAGGAACCGTTGGTCATACCCACGGTGTGGGAGGCGGCCCCGTTCCTGATGGCGGCCTCGAGCATCACGGTGGCGGACCCGCCGACCAGGAACACATCCATGTCGGTGCCGAGGGCCTTCTGGATCTTCTCGACGATGCCGTGGTGGAGCTCCTTGTACTCCTTGCAACGGTGGGTGATCATCGGTTTGGTCATAGCGTCTAGGGTAGCCTGCTCCACATGGACCGGGCCCACTGTAAACAGAGTTCTGCTCAAGGTTACTACCTCACTGTCCGTCAAAAGGGACACGATGGAACCCAATCTTACAGGTCCTATAAATCAGTCGCGCACGTACGCACGCACGTAAGGGGGAAAGGGGCGGGGCCCCTCGGAGTTTGAGCTTCGGGTCCTTCAAATCGAGGAGCGCCACGTCGCGGCGGTCCATGAAGAACCCGATCTTCTTGTGGAGCAGGATGGATGGTGCGTTGTCGGGCTGGATCATGCTGTGCGCGACCTGCGCCCCCTGCTCGCGTCCGGCGCGGACGCATTCGCGCAACAGCTTGTATCCGATGGCGTTCCTGCGAAAGTACGGGTGGACGCCCATGTTCTCTATCCACAGGAGGTCGTCCGAATCGCAGATGTGGTGGAGCATCTGGGCGAATATGAACCCGAGGATCTCCCCGTCCTCCTCCGCGACAAAGCTCAGGCCGCTCTCCAGATAGGTGGAGAAGTGCCTCCTGCTGCTCGCCCCGAGGCCGTCCTTCCATTCCTGGGGAAGGTCCTCCCAGCGGTTCTCCAGCGTCTCCGAGAAGTATTCGCGGATGCAGGATAGCTCCAGCTCGCGGACCTTCTCGATGTCGCGGATCTTCAGCGGCCGGATCTCCATCTCACATCTCCTCTGGAGCGCCGATCCCCATGCAGTCGAGGACGTCGGCGAGGACGGTGCGGGTGCACTCAACGAGCGTGAGCCTGGCGTCGCGGCCGGTCTCGGCCTTGAGCACGTTGACCTTCGAGTAGAACTGGTTGAACGCGGACGCGAGCTCGTGGGCGTATGCGGGGAGCTGGTGCACGGCCTTGCCCTCGCCGGCCTGGAGCAGCACGGACGGATATCTCGACAGGACCCTTATCAGACGGGCCTCGTACTCGTCGTCCAGCTCCGCTGGGTTGGTGCACCTCTCGAATTCGCCGGCCTTCCTCAGCATGCTGCACGCCCTGGCGTGGACGTACTGCACGTAGGGTCCGGAGTTCCCGTCGAAGTTGAGAGCGTCCTCCCACCTGAACACGAACTGCTTCTCGGGCTGCACGCGGACGATGTTGTAACGTATCGCCCCCACGCCTATGACGGTGGCGATCTCCCTCATCCTCTCCTCGGGCATGTCCTGCCTGCGCGACTTGATCTCGCCGTACGCCCTGGCGACGGCTTCCTCGACGAGGTCGTCGAGATAGACGACGACACCCTTGCGGGTGGACATCTTCCCCTCGGGAAGGGATACGAAAGCGTAGAACAGGGGTTCCGGCATCTTCTCGGAACCGAGGATCTCCAGCGCCGAGCACAGCTGCTTGGAACCCAGCTTCTGGTCCTCGCCGAGGACGTCGATCACCCTGTCGGAGCGTGTGAACTTGTCGAGATGATAGGCTAGGTCGCGGGTGGTGTACAACGTCGTGCCGTCAGAACGGGTGAAGGTGAACTTGGTGTTCTTCCCCTGGACCCCGAAGTCCTTAAGGTCGACGTACCAGGCACCGTCATCGGTGGATCCGGCGTATTTCGATTTCTTGAGGTCATCCACGACCTTGCGTGCGGACCCGTCCGCTATGTATCCCGATTCCCAGGTGTAACGGTCGAGCTCGACGTTTATCGAGGACAGGGTCTCCTTCAGTCCCCCGAGCATCATCTCGGCGGTCCTGCGGACGGTACCGATGACCTCCGAGTCACCGGCCTCGAACCTGCGGAGCATGTCGGAGATCTCCCCCTGGACCTTCTCGTCGGATTCCAGGTAGCGGTTTGCGACGCGGTAGTTGGCGACGAGACGGTGGTCGGGCTTGTCCCTCTCCTTCTCGGTGCCTCCGGCCTTCGCCGCGTGTTCGGCGGCCTCCTCGGCGGCGACGTCGTCCGGGACGTTCTCCACGCCCCATGTGAGGACTACCACCTGTTTGCCGACGTCGTTGACGTAGTACTCGGTGGTGACCTCGTGACCGCACCTCCTGAGGGCCCTGGCCAGGGTGTCGCCTATGATCGGGTTGCGTGCCCTGCCCACGTGTATCGGCCCGGTGGGGTTGGTGGAGGTGTGCTCCACGTTTACCCTGAGTCCGGACGGGGCCCTGTGTCCGTAGTCCCTCCCCTTCTCGAGGATCTCGTCCAAGGTACCTTTCACGAGTGCCTCGGGGTCGATCGTGAAGTTCAGGTATCCGTTGACGGCCGAAACCGAACTGATGAGCCCGTCCGGGACGAGCTCCTTTGCGAGTCCGTCCGCTATCGCCTGTGGCGCCTTCCTGAGGGCCTTCGCCATGGAGAAGCACGGGACGGCTACGTCCACGCCTTCCATCTGCGAGAACTCGGTGACGATCTGGACGTCCTGGGCCCCCTGGGCCTTGAGCACGTCAGAGACCTTCCTCCTGATCTCGTCCTCGAAATCTTCCATTACGGTCATTCATGCCACCTTGTATCTGAGTATAGCAGCCACGCCGCCGAACGCCTTCCTCAACATGTCCCCCTCCTCGGAGTCGGGCGAGATAATTATCACCCTGGTGTTGAACGCGTCCGCGCGCATGAAGAAGTCGTCGATGAAGTCCTCGTCCTTGGTGACCGACGCCGCCATCCCGCACTCGGGGCACAGGATCTTGGCGTCCGCGTCGTCGACGGTGAGCTCGTGCACATGTCCCGACGGACACTCCACGGTGACCCTGCGCTTATGGATCGACTCCGACAGCAATAGAACGTCGACGGCTCCGACGTCCACGGCCTCGCGAACTTCCTTCTCACCGTACGCAGAGAGGCCTCCGTTGGCCTTGCGGATCTCGGAGAAGAGCCTCTGCATGTACATCTTCTCCTTGGTGAGCTGCATATCCGCGATTATGTCCTTCGCGTTCTCCACGAGCTCCCTCAAACCGGACTCGTCGGTGTAACCCGTGTCGATAAGTGGCGACACGACCTTCTTCCTGAGTTCGTGGTGCAGGTACTCCTCCTTGATGAAGAAGTCCTTGGTCGCACCCGGGCCTCCGACGAGGATACCCATCAGTTCGGGACGGTTGAGGAACACCTCTGTGGCGTTGTCCGCGACCTTGGTGAAGAACTCGTGGGCCGCGATCTCGATCAACCTCTCGAAACGGACCGACGACTGACCTCCCTGGTGGTGCTTGCTGGGAACGAGGGAATCGAAGTGCTTCAGCACCTGTATCCTGCTCCCGCTGAGGATGCCGAGGGTGGCCTCGGAACGGTCAATCGTTATCAACCCGTAGCTCTTCTTGTCGAGGAGCATGACGTCCAGCGGATCGGTGAAGAACTGGGAGTCGCACCTGTAGAGGAACGCGGTAATTGGCTCTGGAGGGTTGATCACGTACTGGACCATCTTGGTCTGATCGCCTGCACGGGGGACCTCCCCGCAGAATATGACGACACCGTTCGGTGGAGGCGATTTGTAGGTTTTGAGTCGA